>JANPOR010000065.1:0-28363 GCA_031428075.1 Hymenobacter sp.
GCCTGTACACGCCGCCGGTGCAAGACATTACAGTTGCACCCGGTGTGACCATTCCATACCAGGGGCCATCCAGGCCGCTTTATACCAAGTTCACGGATCCGGTGAACAACTTGGGCGTGCCGGGTATCATGATGGCTGACATCCAGACGCCGGGTTACGGCAGCGTGGCGGGCAACCCGTATTTCGAGCGCATTACGCCCGATGCTAATCCCTATCAAACGTATTTGCAGCGCATCCAGTCCACCGTAGCCACGCTCAAGCCCACGTTCTTTACCTTCTGGCTCGGCAACAACGACGTGCTGGGCTACGCCACGTCCGGCGGCGCGCTCGGGACGGGGGCCATCACCAACGCCGACACCTTCAAGCTGAAAGCCAACCGCGCCCTCGATGCGCTGACGGCGGGCGGGGCTAAAGGCGTGGTATCTACCCTTCCGGACGTGGTGAGCATTCCGTTCTTCACTACCGTCGGACCGGTGCTCAAGGCCGCGCTCACGGCCAAAAAAATTCCGGGCCTTGTGATTATGACCGGTGCTGCGCCCGGTGGAGCGGCGTCGGCTAATCGCAAGCAAATCGCTACGGCTGATATCCGCGACACCAACGGCGGCCGGCAGTTGTTCACGCTCACGGCGTCGCCTTTTCTGGGGCTGCTGGGCCAGCCCACCGCGGCACCCTGGCACTACATATTTGCCCAAAGCGGCCTGCCACAGGTTTTATTTGAACCCTATTTGGCTTCGTTCGGTGTCGATACTACGGCTGCGTTTGGGGCCTCAGCCGGCAACCCTATCCCGAGCGCCTTCGTCCTCGACGATGTGGAGCAAGGCGCTGTGAACACCGCCACAGCCTCTTACAATAGCATCCTTGCGGCCGCCGCCAGCGCCCGCGGCTTGGCCTTATTTGATGTCAACACGTTTTTCCGTTCGGTGGCTTCGAATGGCGTGGTAACCAACGGTGTGTCGAACACGGCAAGCTACGTGTCGGGCAACCTGTTCGGTCTCGATGGCGTGCATCCTACACCGCGCGGCTATGCCCTTGCCGCCAACGAAATCTTGAAGGTCATCAATGCCAAGTATGGCAGTAGCTTCCACGGCGTAAACCCCAACGATTACCGCGGCGTTACTTTTCCGCAGTAAGCGACGGTTTTTTGGTTTTAGCAAAAAGGTGCCTTCCCCGGCTGGGGAAGGCACCTTTTTGAGTTTAAGCTGGCACGCCCGCCGCTATGTGAGCAGCGATGAGCTGGGCGTGGTGGCGGCCATTTTCGATGAACCAACGGCTGGTGGCACGGCCCCCGCACACGGTACCGGCCACGAACACGCCGGCGTTGGTGGTTTCGTGGGTAGCGGGGTCGAAGAGCGGAGCGCGGGCCTCATCGGCGGGGTCGGGCTCGATGCCGAGCCGGCCGAGCAAGGCCTCGTCGGGATGGTAGCCGGTGAGGGCATACACGAAGTCGGTGGGCACGGCTAGGGGGCCCTCAGGGGTAATGACATCTACCGCATTGGGCCGGATGGCAGTAATGGTGGTATTGAAATAGGCCGTGATGCGGCCCTCAGCGATGCGGTTTACCAAGTCGGGTCGAATCCAGTATTTTACGGAATCGCTGACGGCGGGGCCTCGCACAATGAGCGTGACCCGGGCGCCGGCGCGGGTGAGCTGCAAAGCGGCTTTGGCCGAAGAGTTTTTGGCCCCGATGACGACGACGTCCTGCGCGACATGCAGGTACGGTTCTTTGTAGTAGTGGCTAACATGGGGTAAATCTTCACCGGGCACGCCCAAAGGGTTGGGCAAGTCGTAAAAACCGGTGGCTACGACCACGTTGCGGGTTAAAATCTCGCCCTTGTCGGTCGTTACCACAAAGTCGCCTTGCTCGCCCGTGAGGCTCAACACCCGCTCGTGCAGGCGCAAGGCAATGTTTTCGGAGCGGGCCACGCGCTGGTAGTAGTCCAGGGCGTCTTCGCGCAAGGGTTTGTAGTGACTGGCAGGAAAGGGGTAGCCGCCGATTTCAAGCAGCTCCGGCGTGGAGAAAAACTCCATGTTGTTGGGGTAGCCAACGATGGAGTTGGCTAGGGCCCCCTTCTCTACTACGGCCACGGCAAGGCCGCGGCGTTGGCTTTCGAGGGCGCAGGCCAGTCCCACGGGGCCGGCTCCGATAACGAGAACATCGAGCATAGTTGGGGCCAACCTGGGTTGGCGTGTCATTAGGCAAAGTAGCGCGAACTTTGTGGCTCGCGTCCCCCGCGTTATTGTATCATTTGACCGTACAGTGACGCCGGCTATAAAGTTCGCGCTACTTCTATGCGTACCTGCGACTTGTGCGGCAGCACCGATTTTAAAAAGCTGCCGTTTTACTACGAATTTGAGGGTCAGAAGCTTCAGGGTACTAAGTGCCGCCGCTGCGCCCTTATGTTCCTCGACCCCCAGCCCACACCGGCCCAATTGGAACGGCTCTACGGCAAAGAATACTTCACCGAGCGCCCCAATTACGACCGTGCTCAGCAGGAAGTTAAATTCATCGAAGAAGAAGGTGGCAAGCATAACGTAAACCAGCTCCGCCCCGACAAGTTCACTAACTACATCATGGCCCGCTACCCGGGCCGGAAATTTCGTTACCTGGAAGTAGGCTGTGGCCCCGGCTATACCCTCAAAAGCCTGCAAGCTTTGGGCTGGACTACCCACGGCCTCGAAATATCCGAGCATGCCGCCGACTTCGCCCGCCGCGAGCTGCACCTGCCCGTGGTGACGGGCAACATCGAAACCACCGAAGACTTCCACACCGACCAGTTCGACCTCGCCTACATGGGCGATGTGCTGGAGCACTTGCGCTCGCCATCAGACACGCTGGCTAAGTTTCACCGCATCTTGGATCCCGGCGGGCTGCTGGTACTGGCCCTACCCTCGGTGCTGAACCTGCCCATTGTGCGCTTGGGCTTCGCCGCCTATGGCCTGTTGGGCAAGGAGCGCAAGATGGACATTCCGCCCTACCATCTTTTTGAATTTACGCCTGCCACCATCACCAAAATGCTGGGGAAGGCAGGTTTTGAAGTGTTAGAGCTGCTGAACCCGGTGAAGCCGCCGAAGCACATCCGCCTGGGCGGTAGCTTGGTTGAAAAGGTGAGTAAGCTGGCCGGGCAGTACCCTACCTACTACTTGAACAAGTTGACCGGTCGGTTCGGCGACCGGATGTTCGTAGTAGCGCGGAACGTGAAGTCGGAGTAATGTGCCCAATAAAAAAGGCGCGGGACATACGGCAGTTGGTGAGGGCCTGGCCGCGTCGCCTTTTGAAAACGAAAAACCCCCGCTAACCAGTTTGTCGCGGGGGCTTGTTTACTGGTGCCCAGTAGGAGGGCCCCGGACCGATTAGAGCAGCTCAGTACTGCGCTTCACAAAGGCCGTGAGGGCCTCGCCTTTCAGCATGCCCTGGGCCAGCAGTGCGAGGTCGAACACTTGCTTGGCCAATTTCTCGCCGCCTTCGGCCAGCACGCGCTGGGCTACGGGGTGGTTAGCATTAACGGTTACGTCGAACGAATCGGGGAAGGCCCCGAACATCTGCATGCCGCCCCCGCCGCCGGTGCGCTGCATGTCCTTCATGCGGCGCATGAACTCGTTTTGGGTGATGACCACCGGCGCGTCCTGCGGCGAGTGGGCAGCCACCTTCACATGCATGGCTTCGTTGGCGATGGCGGTTTTGAACGCCTCGGCCAGTTTGGTTTGGTCATCCTCACTAAGAACGCTCTCCGTAGTGCCCTCTTTCTCGATGAGCTTGCCAATGGTGTCGGCGTCCACGCGCTTGAAACTGGTTTTCTCCAGCTTCTGCTCCAGTTGGCCAATGAAGTGCGAATCAAGTACTTGATCAAGGTTCAGCACGTCATAGCTGCGCTCCTCGGCGGCGGCCACGTAGCCATGCTGGGCTTCGGCGTCGTTGGTGTAGAGCACTATCGTGTTGCCATCCTTGTCTTGCTGGTTGGCCTGGATGTGCTCGGTATACTCGTTGAGGGTGAACAGCTTGCCGGCTACGTTCTTCAACAGTACGAAGTCCTTGGCGCGCTCGTAAAACTTGTCGTCCGACAGCATGCCGTACTTCACGAACATGCCGATATCGGTCCATTTCTCCTCGTAGCCGGCGCGGTCTTTCTTGAATAATTCGCCGAGCTTGTCGGCCACCTTGCGGGTAACGTAAGTATTGATTTTGCGTACTGCCGCGTCGGCTTGAAGGAAGCTGCGCGACACGTTGAGCGGAATATCGGGCGAGTCCAGCACGCCATGCAGCAGCATCAAGAACTCGGGCACCACGTCCTTCACCTCGTCGGTGATGAACACCTGGCGCGAATACAACTGAATCTTGTTGCGCTGGAATTGCAGCTCGTCCTTCACTTTCGGGAAGTACAAAATACCTGTCAGGTTGAACGGGTAATCCACGTTTAGGTGAATCCAGAACAGCGGCGCATCCATCGATATCGGGTACAACTCCTGGTAAAATTTCAGGTAGTCCGCGTCTGTCAGCTCGCTCGGCTGCTTGGTCCAGATGGGGGTCGTGTCGTTAATCAGTTGCCCTTCCAATTCAATCGGTACGGGCAGGAACTTGCAATACTTGACGAGGATGGTGCGTAGCCGTTCTACTTCTAAGAACTCGTCCGAATCTTCGGCCACGTGCATCACTACGTCGGTGCCGCGTTCGGCCTTGGCGTGCTCACCGGTGGGCTCGTCGAGCGTGAACTGGGTGCTGCCGTCGCAAATCCAATGAGCCGTCAGGGCCTCTTCTTTGTACGATTGCGACCAGATTTCCACTTCTTTGGCCACCATGAAGGCGGAGTAAAAGCCCAGGCCGAACTGCCCGATAATTTGGTCCTTAGCCGTAGCGTCGGTCTCCTTGTACTTCTCTACAAACTCGGTTGCCCCAGAGAAAGCAATCTGGTTGATATATTTCTTGATTTCCTCGGCTGTCATGCCCAGGCCGTGGTCCGAAACCGTGATTTTACGGGCTTCCTTGTCCACGGTCACGCGAACTTTGAGCTCGCCCAACTCGCCCTTGAATTCGCCCTGCCGGGCAAGGCTCTGTAGTTTCTGGATGGCATCGACGGCATTCGACACCAATTCGCGTAGAAAGATTTCGTGGTCAGAATACAAGAACTTCTTGATGATGGGGAAGATGTTCTCGGTATGGATGGAGATAGAGCCGGTTTCCTGCATGGCAGATTGAATTGGGTAGATGACGGAATGAAATTTTGGCCGGACACGCCGGGCCGCGCCGCTACAAGAACTGCTTCAAACGATGTTCCAAGCAAAAAGAAGCTGCCAGGTTGGCAGCGAGGGCCGCTAGGTGCGGCCGTAATGGTCCCGGGGCTCGACAACGCCACTAGGGGCCGGGGCGACTGGTCCGAAAGCCATATCCCATTCGGCCAGCAGCTCCGGCACCGTTGCCGAGTAGTCGGTGAGCCAGCGCAGCCCCGGCACCGGCTGGGAGAAAAACTGCACGTCGAACCCAATCTGCGGCCGCGCGGCTAGCAGCAAGCCTTCCACAACGTGCTGATTATAAACGCGCCGGGGCGATAGTACGATAACTACTTGTTGCAGCGGCAGTTTGAGCACGGGGGGCAGCCACTGCGTGGCCAGCCACGCTTGGTCGTAAGCAGAAATGTCGGGCAAGGCATCCAATTCTAATAAAAGTCGGCTCACGCCCATGCGACTGGCCAGAGCTACAGCTTGATCGAATGCTACGCGGAACTGGCTCATGTCGCGCCCGGCGGCCCAGTCAATGCGCAGCAAGTTTAACGGTCCACTATATTGAATCAGTAACTCGCTGATTTCTTTGACAATCATAATATTGAATAGCAGTAGCGCTCAGTGGCGCTGGCACCGACTAACCGGTTGTAATGATACACAAGGTCGACAATAAAACAGCTTACAGCATTTAAGGATCACCTAGATACGAGAAAAAATAGGGGTTGGGTTACCGCTCGATCCCGACTACTTCTTAATTCTACCACCAGACACCAAGTGCACACAGTGTGACCGCACTGAAACGCAAAAGCAGCCATTACGTTCAGAAATGATGCTTTCTTCTTAATAAATTTAGTAGACAGCTGGTAAAATAAAACAACAAAACCCTGGCTATTTCTTGGCTTCGCGGTGGGCTTAGCTAAACGCCTGACACAACTGACAGGTGCCCGAGAGCAAGTAATCGCGCCGCTCGGCCCGGAAACCGCCGGGCAACGCCACAGCCGGAATGGCCACTTGGCTCAGGCAGTAGGTGTGGGCGCAAGTGCCGCACTTGAAGTGCACGTGGTTGTCGAAGTGGGCCTCAGCGGTGCATTCGATGGAGCAGGCAGCGTAGCGCAACACGTCCGAGTCGTCGATGACGCGGTGAATGAGACCGCTTTGCTCGAAGCTTTTGAGGGTACGATACAAAGTGATGCGGTCGGTGCCAGAGCCCATTTCCTGCTCAATTTCGGCCCCGGTGAGGGCGTAGCCTTTGCCGGTGAGGGCCCCCAGCACAGCGCGGCGTACGGGCGTCTGACGCAGGCCGTGGCCGACAATGGTCTGAGCGAGGCGGTCGGGAACAGCAACAGAAGGCATGATGCAAAAATATGACTTTTGATAAGCAGCAAAAGCGGGTGACTACTTTAGCCGCCAGGGTAAAGACGCGGGTAAAACAGGATTTGCTGGTAACTGCCAAGCACTCTGGTCGCAATAATAGAAAGTGGCGAAGAGGGGAAAATACTTTACCATTTGATGACAAATTTCTGGCACACAGGGTTGGCAACGGCCCGCCCAGTCATTATTGATATTGCCACGGCTAAGCACAAGTGCCGGCCAGTTGAAATCTGACTGCGGTAAGAATGACAAACTTTCCCTTTTGTAAATAGGTTGCAAATTAGAAAATTTGTTTTTGTAACGTTTGAACTGATTGGGAAGAACACGCACAGAAACCACCGGTTTTGACCTGTTAAAGTTATTCATGGTGTTAAATTGTATTAAATATAAATGCAATAATGATGCATAAAATATACTTTTGCATTCAGGGATAACGCCAAGCGGGCGAATTTCGTAAGTCGCTGTGATGTCTGTTAACGTGTGCTACCTGTGTCGTTGAACCGCCAACTCCTATCTGCTTTCCTGCTGCTTTGCTTCGTGCGGGTGCTGTTGCCGGAGGCGTGGGTATTGGCCCTGCACCCACACCGGCACACCATCGAAGAGCCGGCCCAACGGACCAGCATCGGCAAGGCCAAGGCCCTACTGACCGGCCAGCATAAGCACTGCCACGAAGAGTCATTCTATGATGCGGCGTTTCAGCCCGCCGCGCCGGTAGTAGTGACGGCCCCATCGCGCACGGGCACAGTGGGTGTGCGCGTTCCTTCTGCTGCCTCGGTGTGGGCGGCCGCTGTGACGGAGCAGCGTTGCCTGCGGGGGCCCCCGGCAGCGTAAGCGTCCGTTTGGGATGAATCAGAGCACCTTGAGGCCGGAAACGCTGTGGGCGAACCGGGCTGCTGTCTCCCTCCCCCATTTCAATTATTAAAAAATCAGGCCTTAGAAAGCTGCAGCCGTGGGTGCTTCCCATTGGACTGTGTAATACTATGGGAAAGTTCTGGGCCCCGCCCAATACTCTTCTGCGTCATCGAAGGTGCCCTGATGTACTGAAAACGCCGCTCGGTCGGCCTTGTCTTTGTTATGCGTCAACTGTTTATAATTGCCCTGCTATCGAGCAGACTCGCTGGCTCAGCCGTGGCCCAGATGGCTCCCCCGGCTTTGGGTATCCGATCCGTCACAGTCACAGCCTTCACAGGACGCGTCACCGACGCCATCACCGGCGAGGCCTTGCCGGGCGCTACGGTGTTGTTTACCGACCTCCAACAAGGAGCCGCCACCGATGCCACGGGCGCTTTCAGCTTTGCTAATTTGCCCCGCGGGCGGTTCGCGGTGCAAATCCGCTCGCTTGGTTATACCACTGTCAGCTTGACGGTGGACACGAACAGCAGTCAGCCCTTGGCGGTGAAGCTGAGCCCGGCGGTCACCGAAATTGGCCAGGTTGTGGTCACTGGCGTGTCGGCGGCCACGGAGGCACGGCGCTCGCCGGTGCCTACAACTGTCGTCGACCGCACCCGCCTCAACCAGACGTCCGGTACCAATATGATCGACGCGCTGGCCCACACGCCGGGCGTGAGCCAGATTACCACCGGGGCCGCCATCAGCAAGCCGGTGGTGCGTGGGCTGGGCTACAACCGCGTGACGACCCTGAACAACGGCGCCAAGCAGGAAGGCCAGCAATGGGGCGACGAGCACGGCATCGAAATCGACGAGTTCAGCGTCGACCGGGCCGAAATTATCAAGGGCCCCGGCTCGCTGCTGTACGGCTCCGACGCCATGGCCGGCGTCATTAACCTGCTGGCCCCCGAGCCCATTGCCGAGGGCCATATCACCGGCTCGGCCGTGGCTAGCTACCAAACCAACAACCGCCAACAGGGCTATTCGCTCGAAAATGCGGGCAACATCAACGGCCTCAACTGGCTGGTGCGTGGCACCCGCAAGGTGGCCGGCGACTATCAGAATCGCTACGACGGCCGAGTATTTAACTCGGGCTTCAACGAGTGGGACGCCAACGGCTACGTGGGCGTGAACAAAAGCTGGGGCTACTCGCATGTCAACTTCAGCACTTTCAACCAGCAGTTGGGGCTGGTAAACGGCGGGCGCGACTCAGCTACCGGCCGCTTTTTGCACGACTTTGCGGTGGGCCAAGCCGCAGTGTCGGCCCCGGTGCCCAGCGATGGGTTCAGCGGCTACGGGTTGGCCATTCCGCGCCAGCAAATCAACCACTTGCGGTTTGGTATCGATAACAGCTTCATTTTGGGCGAGCGTGGGGCCCGGCTGGGCTTGCAGGTTAACTACCAGCAGAACCTGCGCCGCGAGTTCGGCAACGTGGTCGACCCGTCTGAAACCAACCTGTACTTCCAGCTGCGCACCGTCGACTACGCCCTGCGTTACTTCCTGCCCGAAATCAACGGTTGGAACGTGACTTTGGGCACCAGCGGCCTGCACCAGCAAAACCGTAACCTGGGCCAGGAATTTCTAATTCCGGCCTACGTGATGAACGAAGCGGGCGTGTTCGGGGTGGTGAAGCGAACGTTTGGTGACTTCGACCTGAGCGGGGGCCTGCGCTACGACGTGCGCCGCATCGGGGCCGACGCGCTGTTTTTGAATGCCGACGGCCGGCCTACTGACGCCACCGCGGCCGACGCCGAAACTAAATTCGGGGGCTTCCGCAGCACCTTCAAGAACTACAGCGGCAGCGTCGGCGGGGCCTATAATTTGAGCGATAGGCTCACGCTGAAAGCCAATGCGTCGCGCGGGTTCAGGGGCCCCAACATCGCCGAACTGGGTTCAAACGGCCGGCATGAGGGCACGATTCGCTACGAAATCGGCCGCGCCGGTCTCCAAGCCGAGACCAGCTTGCAGCTTGATGGTGGTATTAGCTACGCTACCGACCACGTGCGTCTAACCCTCGATGCGTTCGAAAATACCATTGACAATTACATCTTCACGCGTCGCCTGCTCAATCGTGCTGGTGGCGACTCGATGAGCGTGGCTGCTCCCGAAGAACCCAGCGTGGGCGTGTTTCAATACGACCAGGGCCGGGCGCGGCTGGCGGGTGGCGAGGTGAGCTTCGACGTGCACCCTCACCCGCTCGATTGGCTGCACTTCGAGAACTCGTTTTCGATGGTGCGGGCGCACCAACTCGGGGTGAGTGAGGACCAGCGCTACCTGCCCTTCATTCCCGCCGACCGTATACAGTCGGAATTGCGCGGCAGCTTTCGCCGCCAGGGTAAGCGCATTACCAACAGCTACGTGCGCTTCCAGATGGAGCACACCTTTGCCCAAAACCGCTACTTTTCGGCATTTGATACTGAAACCGCCACGCCGGGCTACACCTTGTTCAACGCCGGCATCGGCACCGATGTGGCCGATGACCGGGGGCGTACCCTGCTCTCGCTGTTCATCACGGCTAACAACCTGTTCGACGTCGCCTACCAAAGCCACCTCAGCCGCCTCAAATATGCAGACGTGAACTACGCTACCGGCCGCGTAGGCGTATTCAATATGGGGCGCACGGTGAGCTTTAAGCTGGTGGTGCCGCTGGCGTTCAAATAAGGGCGCCCCGTCAGGCAGTTGCACGCAGGCTGGCCAGCACGCGGCGTACCATCTGGTTGCAGCGTGGGCCCGGGTAAGCGAAGGCGTGCTGGGGAGCGAAGTCCGCGAGCCGCGCCCGGAGCCGTTCGCGGGCCCTCAGCAGGCGCACTTTCACGTCGACTTCGCTCAGGTCCAGGCTCTGGGCGGTTTCAGCTACGGTTAAGCCTTCTACTTCACGCAGCACGAATACGCTGCGGCAATTGGCGGGGAGGGCTTGCACGGCGGCTTCCAAAGCTTGGCGCAACTCGTTGTTCAGCACCTCGTGCAAAGGCGTGTAGGGCCCGGCAGCGAGGTGCTCTGGGAGAGAGGTCGGGGCATTCCAGGCCACGAAGCGCTGCTCTTGACGCTGGTTCATGAGGCATTCGTCCAGCATGATACGCGTAAGCCAAGTGGTAAAAGTGGCGCACTCCTCGAACTAGGCCAAGTGTTCGTAAGCTTTCACCCAAGCACTCTGCATGGCCTCCTCCGCGGCTTCCGGATCGCCCAGCACGGCAATGACTGCCCGGTACAGGCGCTGGTTATAGCGCCGCAGCAGCAGTTCAAACAACTGCTTTTTCTCACTCAGGACGCGGTGGATGACTTCCGGATCGGACAGTGGCACGTAGGGCACAGTGGCATGGGGGCAGCATGGCATGAGCAGAATCGGGAGCCATCCGCTTCCGGCCACTGTTCTAGATGCACGGCCCTTGCTAAAGTTACAGATTGCCGGCAAAGCAGGCGTGGCCCGTTGTGGGGCCCTGACAAGTGTAACCTCCAGCGGGGCCCCAGCATCTAATGGCAACACTTATTAATGCACCAACCCTTAGCTGCCATGCAAACCATGCCCCATTCCTCCGCATTAACCCTGCCCGCCGCTAGCGCTCATCTCTCGGTGGCGCAGGTACTCCGCCTCACTTACGGTCTGGTGCCGATTGTGGCGGGCCTCGACAAACTCACCAACTTCCTCACCAATTTGGGAGGCGTACCTCTCGCCAGCCTTGCTCAGTCGGTTGCCATTCTCCGCGCATGCGTTCATGGTGGCGGTGGGGATTATTGAAATTGTGGCCGGCGGGTTGGTCCTGTTGCGCCCGCGCATCGGGGCTTGTGGCCATGGTTTGGCTTACTTCCGTTGCCATTACCTTGCTCGCCAGCGGTCATGACTTAGCTGTGGCCGTGCGCGACTTAACAATGGTTGTCTGCGCTTGGTCATTGGCCCGGCTGAGCGCCCCGGATCCTGCGGTGTAGCCGGCAGCGGAGCTATTTCACCTGGTCAGGATAAGGACCGTGCTACCCACCCGGAGCCGGATACGGATTGGGGTGGGCGATTTCCAGCCACCGCTCCGGCGATTTTAGTGGTGCGAAACCGTGTTGCCGGTAGAGGCCTTGAGCATTAAGCGTGGCCAGCAGGTGGCGGCGCAAGCCTTGCAAATCAGGGTGGGCCAGCACGGTGCCAACCAACGCCTTCGAAAGCCCCCGGCCCCGAAACTCCGCTAGTACAAACACGTCGCAGAGCCAAGCAAACGTGGCTCGGTCCGTTATAACGCGGGCGAAACCAGCCAAGTGCCCGTCGGGGCCATAAAGGCCAAAGTTGAGCGAATTGGTCAGGGCCTTCGCCACCGTCGGGTAGGGGATATGGCGGGCCCAGTACGATTCTTCGCTGAGGTAGTGGTGTACCGCGGCCACGTCGAGCCGGGCGGGGTCGGTGCTGATGGCAAAGCCGAGGGGGAGGTTCATGATGGTAAGTCGACTAGTGGGAAACAACAAAGTTGCAAAAATGCACCAGCGCCGCAGCAGGCCCGGGCCTTACGCAAGTTTATTCGTCGCCCGCGCCGAACTTCGCACCGGGCCCCGGCGGTTTGCAAGTTTGCAAGCAGGTAGGGACCCTGCTTATTCACACCCTGTTTTCTCTGTTTTCATGGGCCACAGCCATGCCGGCCACGACCACACCGGCCACGTCCACGCTACACCGCCGGCCGGCGGCGCGTTTAGCAGCGCTTTTGCCGGCGGCATCGCCCTCAACCTGGCCTTCATCGTGGCCGAAGTTGTGGGGGGCCTGTCGGCCAATTCGGCGGCCCTGTTATCCGACGCCGGCCACAACCTGAGCGATGTGTTGGCCCTGTCCTTAGCCTGGGGCGCGGCTTGGCTGGCGGGCCGCCCAGCCACGGCCCGATACACCTTCGGCTACCGGGGGGCCACCATCCAGGCCGCCCTGCTGAATGCCGCCTTACTTTACGCTGCGCTAGGCTTTGTGCTCTGGGAAACGGTGGACCACCTGCGCCATCCGGCCCCCGTCAACGGCCGAATGGTAATGCTGCTGGCCGGGCTAGGGATTGTGGTTAACGGATTCACAGCCTGGCTCTTCCGGCACGGTCGAAAGGGCGACGTGAACGTACGCGGGGCCTACCTGCACATGCTGACCGACGCGCTGGTGAGCCTGGGCGTGGTGGTCGGTGGGGCCATCACCTATGTGACTCATTGGACTTGGCTCGACCCGCTACTCAGCCTAGGCCTGCTGGTCGTGATTGCCGTGGGCTCGTGGGGCTTACTGCGCGACACTGTGCGTTTGGGCCTGCAAGCTGTGCCCGACAGCGTTGATTTCGAAGCCGTACAAGCCTTCCTGCTCCGGCAGCCGCAGGTGCAAAGCGTCCACGACTTGCACATCTGGAGCCTGAGTAGCGACGGCCACGATGCCGCCCTTATGGCCCACATTGTGCGTCCAGGCGGCGCTGATGCCGCCTGGCTAGCTGGCCTATCGGCGGGCTTGCTTCGTGAATTTCACATCCACCACAGCACCGTGCAGGTGGAAGACGGCGAGTTGCCCGACGGCTGCCATAGCGGATGTGCCGACGCCGGCCTGCCGAGGGGCCGCCGGGCCGCGCCTGCTACAGCGTAAAACCGAAGCTTAGCTGCGCTATCTACACAGTAGCACTACTGCTGGTCGGCGGTTCAATTGGACGGGTGACGCGGGTTAAATACCGCGCGATGGTTTTATAGAACATTGTCGAGCCCCGCACAAAACTGCGTTGAACTACAGAACTTAAACTTGTAGTGGCCAGCCCTCGTATATACAGTGCTGGTACACAGCTTAATTTTTACTACCTGCCATTTGCTATGAAAAAAATTCTCGCATTCGTGGTGTCCTTGTTCCTGGCCGGCACCGCTGCCCACGCCCAAACCACGCCTGCTCCTACTGTCGACCCGAATGCGGTGCCGCCGTCAACCGTGGTTACGCCAGCTGTAGTACCATCAACGATGGCTATGCCTTCCGCAGCTGAGGCGCGCAACGTCTACAAGCAGCAGCAGGCCCAAACTAATGACGCCAAGCAAGCTACCCGCGACCGCAAGCGCGCCTACCAAGCGGAGGAGCGTTCGCTCAAAGACCAGAAAAGCCAAATGCGCTCACAGCGCGCCCAAGCCAAAATAGCTAAAGAGCAGTTGAACCAGCAGCGCACGGCGGAAAAAGCCGCCCGGGAGCAGGAGAAAGCTGCAAAAATGCAGGCCAAAGCCGCCAAGCGCATGGAGAAAGTAACGAATTAACCGAATGCCTGCGCATAGGAAAAACCCGGTATTTAGCCGGGTTTTTTATTGCCCATGCCCAGCACCACTTTTCTTCGCCATGCCTACCAAAAATCCTCCCCAATATTACTCGTGGCATCATTTTGTACTGCTACCAGCTGCGTTAGTTTTGGCTGGCTACGGTGTTGTGCGCTACGTGCACGTGGCCGGTAACGACGACCAAATTGCCCGCCTCTGGTTCATGGTGGGGGCCCTGGCCGTGGTAGGACTGGGCGTGCTGGTGATGCTGCGCCAACACTATGCCCTCACCTTACAAGACCGCATTGCGCGGCTCGAAGTGCGCCAGCGTTACTTTGAGGTGAGCGGCCAGCGCTTTGCCCCGCTCGAAAAAGAACTTTCTTTGAAGCAGATTCTGAGCTTACGTTTGGCCGGCGACGCCGAATTGCCCGCCCTGGTCCAGGCCACCGTTCAGGAAAAACTTTCGCCCCAAAATATTCAGGCTCGCATCAACGACTTTCAATTCGACGCCATGCGGGTGTGAGGCGATTTACCCCGCCACCTTACTGCTTATGATTTTCTATAACGTTACTACCAGCTTGGAGCCCGCTGTGGCTGACGAATGGGTGGCGTATATGCGCGACATCCACATGCCGGAGGTGATGGCCACCGGCTGCTTTATCAAGTGCCAGCTATGCCGCCTGCTGAACGAGGAGGATGACGGCATTACCTATGCTTCTCAATATTATTGCCTGGGCTTGGAGCAGCTCGCGGCTTACCAGGAGCATTTCGCCCCAGCTTTGCGCCAGGATATGGACAAGCATTTTGCGGGTAATTACGCATCGTTTCGCACGGTGCTGGAGGTGGTAGAATAACTAGGCCAGCAGCCAGCCCAACAGCGCCAGCCGGGCTGTCCAAGCCAGGGTGCGCAGCCAGTTGGTGCGCGTGAGGCCGTCGATGGTAATGAAGTCGTAGCCATTGGTTTCCAGTTGATTGTGGAAGGGGACGGAGATGAAAAATGTGGCTGCCCAGATGAACATTACCAGCCCCAGTGCCCACCAGCCCGCGCCGTGGGGCAGGGCCCCGCGCCCGGCCCAGGCCAGCCACGCTGCCAGGGCTAATTCCAGCACCATGGGGGCCCCCACCACAAAGCCCATGCGTCGGGTATGGGCGGCGTGGTAGCGGGCAAACCCGGTTTTGCTCAGTAGGGCGAAGCCGGGGTAATGCACCACCTGCACTGTCCAGATGAGGCCGGTGAGGTAAGCGGCCAGGGCAAAATTGAGCAGTAGCAAGAGGTGGAGCGGCATGGCGGAAACGAGCAGGCGAAGAAGAGAAGCCATTCAACTTACGCAAAACATGCAAGCTTCATCCGGTAAAGAGCCGGCGGGGCCCCAGTATCAAGGTTTTGCGCTAACATTGCCTCGCCGAAAACAGGTCCTACCTCCAGGCCTTGAAATTGCTCGTGATGATGAATAAAAAGGTGCTGATCTTACCGCTGCTGGCCGCCCTGGCCACGGCTTGCAATTCTTCGCCGTCGGCCGTCACCTCTGGCGACAAGCCCGACCTGCTGCACGCCGCCCTCGACACCACTGTGGCCCCCGGCGACGACTTCTTTAGCTACGCAAACGGGACGTGGATTAAAAAACATCCTATTCCAGCCTCGGAAAGCAACTCGGGCATTGGCATTGAGGTGCAGAAAGAAATTTACGCCCGCCTGCGCCAAACCAGCATCGAAGCCGCCAAGGCCAACGCGGTGGCCGGCAGCAACCAGCAGAAAATCGGTGACTTCTGGGCCGCAGGCATTGACTCGTTGAAAGCCAATCAGCTGGGAGCCACGCCTATCAAGCTTGAGCTGGACCGCATCGCGGCCATGAAAACTGTGGCCGAGGTGCCGGGAGTCATCGCCCACGAAATTCCGCTGGGCGTGCGGGCCCTGATAGGGCCCCGGGTGGGCCAAGACGACAAGAACAGCGACAAGATGGCGCTGTACTTGCGCCAGAGCGGCCTGGGGTTGCCCAACCGCGACTACTACTTCAACACCGACTCGCGTACCAAAAAAGTGCGTAGCGAGTACCTGAAGTACCTGTCCAGCACCTTCCAGTTGCTGGGGCAGGACGCGGCCACCGCCCAAGCCAACGCGGCGCGGGTGATGGCCCTCGAAACCACGCTGGCCAAGTCGTCGCGCAAGCTCGAAGCGCTGCGCGACCCCTATGCCAACTACCACAAAATGAGTATTGCGCAGCTCGATAAGCTGACGCCCGGCATCGACTGGAAAACCTGGCTTAGCCAGCTGGAGGTCACCAATATGGACACGGTCATCGTGGGCCAGCCCGAATTTTACCAGACGGTGGGCCAACTGCTGAAAACCAAGTCTCTGGCTGATTGGAAAGCCTACCTGAGCTGGCAAGTGGCGCGTACGTTCGCGCCCACACTTAGCCAGCCGTTTGTTGATGGGAATTTTCACTTTTATAACACGGTGCTGCGTGGGGCCACGGCCATGCGGCCGCGGTGGAAGCAGGTGCTCGATATGCAGGAAAACGCGCTGGGCGACGCGCTGGGCCAGCTTTTTGTGAAAGAATACTTTAAGCCCGCAGCCAAAGCCCGCTACGACACGCTGGTGAAAAACGTGGTGGCCTCCTTCGCCGACCACATCCAGAAGGTGGATTGGATGAGCGCACCCACCAAAGTGGTGGCCCTCGACAAGCTCCATAAAATCACCCCCAAAGTGGGCTATCCCGACAAGTGGAAGGATTATTCGTCGCTGAGTATTGACCGCAGCTCGCTGGCGGCCAACGTGATGCGCGCTAACCAGTGGGATTACCGCTACGAGCGCAACAAGCTCGGCAAGCCCGTGGACCGCACCGAGTGGGGCATGACGCCCCAGACCTACAACGCTTACTACAACGGCTCGAACAACGAGATTGTGCTGCCCGCCGCGGCCTTTGCCGTGCCCACACTGCTCGATGCCGACGCCGACGACGCGCTGGTGTACGGCTACGCCGGGGCCAGCACCATCGGCCACGAGCTGACCCACGGCTTCGACGACGAAGGCAGCCAGTACGATGCCCACGGCAACCTGCACGAGTGGTGGAGCAAGGACGACCGCAAGCGCTTCAACCAGCGGGTAGCGGGCATCGTGCGGCAGTTCAATAGCTACACGCTGCTCGATTCGCTGCACATCAACGGTAAGGCCACGGCCGGCGAAAACATTGCCGACCTCGGCGGTATCGTCATCGGCCTCGACGCGTTCAAGAAAACCAAGCAGTATCAAGAAGGCAAGAAAATCAACGGCCTGACGCCCGTGCAGCGATATTTCTTGGGCTACGCCTTGGGCTGGCAGATGCAAGAGCGCGACGAAAGCCTCGCCTCGCAACTGCTCACCGACGTGCACTCGCCGGCCCAGTACCGCGTGAACGGCCCCATGGCCGACGTGCCCGCTTTCTACGAAGCTTTTGGGGTGAAACCGGGCCAGAAGCTATACCGGGCCGACTCGGCGCGGGTGAAGATTTGGTAGGGTCCCGGTTTTCTTGCCTGCTGTAATTACTATAAAAAGCCCGCCTGGCAAACGCTAGGCGGGCTTTTTATGCCTCTTTTCTATCGACTTATTTACGCTGGTTGCTCAGCCTTAGCGCTTTTAAAGGCCGGCGCGAACACCGTTTGGGCAAATTCGTCCAGCGTGGTAGGCGTGGTGCTGGCGGCGGTGCGCTGCTCGTGCACCATCGCTTTTCCCTCGTTCATGCTGCGGGTCATCTCGTCGTAAAGGTTGGCCATGCTTTCCGAGAGGCCGGCTTGCATCATGCCTTTTTTGGCGTCTTCGTACGAAAAAGGCACGTAAGGCAGCCCGGGCCGACCAATAGCTTGGGCAATGGCGGCCGTGGCCTCCTGCTGCGAGTAGTTGCGCGGGCCGAGTAGATAATACACCGATTGATTTTCGAATTGGCCGGCGTCGAGCAGTTCGGTGGCTTTGGCGGCAATGTCTTTAGTGGCTACCATCGGAAACTGTAGCTCGGGGCGCATGGCCGAGCCGGTGATGCCCATGTGCTGCACCATGCCAACGTTGGCCAGCAGGTTTTCCATGAAATACGCCGGCCGCAGGTGGGCCACGGCCAAGCCCTCGATGGCGTTGAGGCGGGCTTCTTGGTGGTGCATGCCAACCACGGGGCCCGTGCCGGCGGGCAGGTCGGCGCCGATGCTGCTCAAATGCACGGCTTGCTTAAGGCCCGACGCGCGCACGGCCTGGGCAATGGTTTCGCCGACCTGTTGCATGTAGGCCAGTACGTCGGGGGCCGTCGGGTTAGGCGGAATCATAAGAAAGGCGGCATCGGCGTCCCGCAGCACGCCGGTGAGGAAGGCCGCGTCGTGCAGGTCGCCGGCGGCGGCGAGGGCCCCGGCCTGTACTAAGGCGTCGAGCCGGGCGCTGGCCCGGGCCACAGCCGTGACGCGGTGGCCCATATTCAATAAATTGTGAACCAGCGCGGTGCCGATGTTGCCGGTCGCGCCGAGGACAACAAGGTTTTTAAGGGTTGCCATAGGTTCCTGTGATTTTATGAGTGAAAGATTGAAAAACGACTCTTCGCTATTTTACATCTACGAAGCGGGCCTGAAGTCTTCTAAGCCTAGCTGCATTCAACAAAACGCTTTAACAAAACAAAGAAACCCGCTACCTTTACTAAAGATAAGTACTTACAAAAAAGTATGGTACTTTCTATTGGGTAAGAATCATTGATAATCAGCGATAAAAGTTTTATGTCCAAGCTCACAAAACAGCAAGAATCCGCTGCCCGCTACGGTTTCACTAATGCTCCAAGCAATCTCATTTGCCCAGTGCGCACTACCCTCAATCTGCTGGGGGGCAAGTGGAAGCTGCTTATCCTGGCTTCGCTGCTGGACGGGGCCCGCCGCTACGGCGAGCTGCGCCGATTGATGCCGGAAATTACGGAAAAGATGCTGATTCAGGAACTGCGCGAGCTGGAAGCCGACGGCTTGGTGGCCCGCACCGTACATCAGCAGGTGCCGCCGAAGGTCGAATACGCCCTCGTGGGGCCCGGCGAGCAAGTACGGCCGGTGCTGCAAGCATTGTTGGGCTGGGGGCAGGATTACTTGAACCAGCAGTGCGGGATCCCCGCGGCGGTAGCGCTAGCTTAGTGGTGTGGCTACCTTTGAGGCTTCACTTTTCCTTTTTCACTTGAATCAACTTCTCCGCACCGCCCGGCGCCTGCCTGCTGCCCTAGGTCTGCTGGGGCCATTCTTCGCTATATTTTTGCTGGCAACGGGTTCCGCTTTGGCCCAAGGCGCCGTAACGCCGCCCTCTTCGGCAACGCCCGGCAAGCCACCGGCGGCGGCATCAGCCCAACAGCCCGTCCACTTCAATGACGACGGCCTCCACGGCTGGAGTCTTCACTTTCAGCAGACCGTTATCCGGCAGTGGCACGGGAACTTCTCGGCTCCCTATTCTGACAGCCTGAGCTTGCAGCCCCGCGAGAACGCTAAGACTTCGCTCACGACTACGCTGTACATAACCCGCCAACTGTGGAAAAATGCGGTTGTGGTTCTAAATCCCGAAATCTCGGGTGGTAGTGGGCTCAGCAGCGCCTCGGGCCTGGGAGGAGCCCTCAACGGCGAAACGTTTCGGGTCGGCTCACCCGAGCCGGCGCTGTACCTAGCCCGCCTCTACTTGCAACAGCGCTTCGCGCTGGGTGCCGAAACAGTGGATGACGAAGACGACAACAACCAAGTGCGCGGGCCGCGCCCAGTACGCTACTTCAGTTTCACAGCCGGTAAAATCTGTTTGGCCGACTACTTCGACCAAAATAGCTACTCGCACGACCCACGCACTCAATTCATGAACTGGACACTGATGAGCGCCGGGGCTTGGGACTACCCCGCCAATACCAGGGGCTACACCGTAGGGACGGTGCTCGAATACATCAGCCCCGGCTTTGCACTGCGAGCGTCCTCGTCGCTGCTGCCTACCTATGCCAACGGTCCCCTTCTCGACTATAACTACCCCAAAGCCCACGGCGAAACTGTGGAGTTGACCAAGACCTACCACATGCATAGCCACCAAGGCACAGTGCGCGTACTAGGCTTCTACAACGTGGCGGCGATGGGCAGCTACCATCAGGCTCTATCTTCTGCTTACCTGAAAGGCCGCCCCAACATCGAGAGCGTGCGCGGAGCAAGCCACAGCAAAACTGGTTTCGCCGTGAACATGGAGCAGGAGCTGGGCAATGAATTGGGCGTATTTGGGCGGTTGAGCTACAACGACGGCAGAAACGAGACCTGGGCCTTTACCGAAGTAGACCAAAGTGCCTGCCTGGGCCTGACCACCACCGGCGCCCGCTGGAACCGGGCCACCGACCGCCTGGCCCTAGCTGCCGTGATGAATGGCCTTTCACCGGACCACCGT
Organism: Hymenobacter sp.; assembly: GCA_031428075.1. Lineage (GTDB taxonomy): Bacteria > Bacteroidota > Bacteroidia > Cytophagales > Hymenobacteraceae > Hymenobacter. The sequence continues at coordinate 20,075 of JANPOR010000065.1, forward strand.
ACTTACTTGGCCGCTGGCGGCTACGGCTTTATGCTCGGCGATGGGGCCCTAAACTACACACCTGAGTTCATCACGGAGCTGTACTACAGTATTGACTTGCCGCGCTACCACGCCGCCATTACGCCCGATTACCAGTTTGCTATCAACCCCGGCTACAATCGTGACCGCAGCGGCCCCATCCACGTGGTAGCGGTACGCGTGCACGTAGAATTTTAGCGCTGTTTATACGCTGCGCTAGCCAGGGGCCCCTGCCCGTGGCCTTACTTGCGGCCGGGCAGGGGTCCCTTGTCACACTGACTGTTCAGTTTTTGGGTCAGCTTGCCGGGCACGCCGGCGCTGTTGAGTAGGCCGCTGATCGGGCCCTGCCGCCAAAGCGTGAACACCGAGAAGCGCAGCTTGCGGCGCGATGTCATATCGCCCACCACCAAGCGGTCGCTGGGCGGCGCTGTTGCAAAAGGGGGCCTATTTCTGGCAGCACCGCCACTACATCAGCCACTTAATGTTCACCATCCACGTCCAGTGCTTTTTGTTTGCCTTTTTCATGCTGCTCATGGTCTTGGACTGGCTGCACGCGCTGCCCAGCTGGCTTACTACCCTGCTGCCGTTCGTGCCGATTGCCTATTTCGTGATGGCTCTGCGCACATTCTATCAGCAGAGTTGGCTAAAAACGGTGCTCAAATCGTTGATGTTGGGCACGGCGTACAGCTTGGCGATGACTTTTTGCCTTGTGGTGGTAGCCGTGCTGGGGGCCCTGGTTTTCTAGGAGGGCCCGGCGCAGACAGGTTCGATTATTCGTCCCGCAACCCCCGAAAAATCTCTCGGGTACGCTCCCCAATGGTTTTGTTACGCTTCTTGATGAGTACATAGCGGATGGAAAGCGCCGTTGGAAACCGCGCCCAGTCGTCGCTGTTAATTTCCACGCTGGGCTTAAAATCGTAGCTAAGTACAACCGGCAGGAATGCCACCTTGTATTCAATGCCCACGATGCCATCGAAACCGCCGTAACGGCCGGTGTCTTTGTTATTGCCCAAGTGGCCGCCCGCCCCAAAGTAGTAATTGAGGCTGGGTCCCAGGATGCCGAAGTGGTACTCGGCCAGCACCGTGCCGCTCACTTCACGGGCGGCTAGGCCGGCGATGCCTTCCAGCGTTAGGCGTGAAGCCAACGCCTGCTGCACCGTGAGGCCGTAGGGAATGCCTAGACGCGCGCCTATGGCGGTGTGGTATTTTTGGGCAGCCACGGGGCGGATACTCAGCCCCAGGCCGATCAATAACAACCATATAACCCGCGCCAGCTGGCGGCTGCGCCGCTCTTTTTTCACCATAGTTCATGACATCTACGGCCCTGGTAAAGCCATAATCTTATACCGGACCCGTGCAAACTTCGGTCCGCAGCAACCGTCTGAACGCGGGATGATGGGGTTTTGATATGTTTTGGGCCCCACTGTGCCAATGCTGATCGCGGCCTGCCGCGTAGTTTTGTGCCGCCTGGGGCCGTTGTGTGCGGCCGCGAGTCAGGCTTCCTTTTCGCTAACAGCCTTTTCTGTGTATTTACACCACGTGGCGGCCTATCTGCCGACGGCCGTCGTCACCAACGAACACTTTACTCAACTTAACGGGCTGGCCTCCGACTGGATTACCGAGCGCACCGGCATTGAAGAACGCCGCAAAGCCGGCCCCGGCGAAAACGCCAACACCATGGCCGTGGCGGCCACTGAGGCCCTGCTTGCCCAAACCCCGGGCTTCGACCCGACCGATATCGATCTGGTTGTGGCCGGCACTTATACTCCGCACGACACCATTTTCACCGTTGCCCACGCCGTGCAACGGGCCTTGGGTATCAACGAAATCCCTACGGTAAGCATTTCGTCGGCTTGCTCGTCGCTGCTCAACGCCGTAGAAATCGTAGAAGGCTACTTCGCCACTGGTAAGGCCCGCCGGGCCCTAGTGGTGGTGAGCGAGCACAACACGGCCTACAACAACGAGGCCGACACCATAGCTGGCCACCTCTGGGGCGATGGTGCTGCGGCCCTTTTAATTAGTAAAGACCGCCTGGGACCTGGCGACCTGCATATTGTCGAGGTTATCACCGGCGGGGCGGCCCCCATGGGCAAGGCCGACGAAGCCGTGACACTCAGGCCCGTTGAGAAAGGCATCGTGATGCCGTTTGGGCGCGAAGTATTCCAGCAAGCCTGCTTGTATATGACCCGCGTAACGCAAACCCTCCTCGACCGCCACCATCTGACCCCTAACGACCTTACTTACCTCATTCCGCACCAGGCCAATCTACGGATTTCGGTAAACGTGACCAAGCAGTTGGGCCTCGACCCCGCCCGGGCCGTGAATAACATCCAGCGTCTGGGCAATACCGGCTGCGCCGGTGCAGCTATCGGCTTGGCCGAGGTGTGGGGCACGCTACGACCTGGGGCCAATGTTATTATTACCGTGTTCGGCGGCGGCTACTCCTATGGGGCTATGCTGCTGAAAAAATAGGAATGAGCCAAGGGTACGCGGATGGCGCGGGGCTCCGCCTCGTGCCGGCTACTGGCGGGCCTCTGGCCCGTACCCTGGAACGGTACTGCCGGCCGTTCAACGATTGCGGGCTAGAGGCCCGCCAGTAATCGGCACGGGGCGGAGCCCCGCGCTATCCGTCCACTGATAACCACCCTCATGTTGCCGCTTGCCGCCGCGTTCCTGCCCGAAATTATCTTCCAGACCAGCCGCGCTAGTGGTCCCGGTGGCCAGAACGTGAACAAGGTAGAAAGCCGCGTGGAGCTGCGCTGGCATCTAATGGATTCGCAGGTGCTGACGGACGACCAGAAGCAACTCATTCTGGAAAAGCTAGGGCCCCAGCTCACCGCTGAGGGGCTGCTGCTGCTAACGGCCCAAGACGACCGCAGCCAACTCCGCAACAAGGAAATTGTGCTGGCCCGCTTCCGTGAACTGCTACTAAAAAGCCTGCGCCGCCCCAAGCCTCGCAAAGCCACCAAGCCCAGCCGCAGCGCTGTGCGCAAGCGCTTGGAAGGCAAGAAAATTCACAGCGAAAAAAAAGCCAGCCGCCGCCGGCTAGATTGAGGCTTTAGCCTGCGCCACCAAGTAGCGTCCGGTATCACTTTGAGGAGTTCAATGTCAGATTAAGCATCGCTTTGTAGGCTATGCGATACGCTTACAGCAGCGTGCCCCGCAACACCAGCAGCGCCACCGAGAAGTAAATGATCAAGCCCGTTACGTCGACCAGCGTGGCCACAAAGGGCGCGGAGGACGTGGCCGGATCCAGGCCCAGCTTCTTGAGGATGAGGGGCAGCATGGAGCCCGCCAGGGAGCCCCACAGCACGATGCCCACCAGAGCCAGGGCCACCGTCAAGCCCACCCTCACCCAGTGGGGGCCGTAAATGGGGGTAATGCCCTGCCAGATGGCGATGCGGCTGAACCCCACGATTCCCAGAATCACGCCCAGCATGAGGCCCCCCACGATTTCGCGGCGCAGCACCTGCCACCAGTCGCTGAGCTTGAACTCGCCCAGGGCCATGGCCCGGATAATGAGCGAAGTGGCTTGCGAGCCCGAGTTGCCGCCCGAGCTGATAATCAGTGGGATGAACTGCACCAGCACGATGGCCTTTTGCAGCTCGCCTTCGAAAAACTGCATGGCCGAGGCCGTCAGCAACTCGCCCAGAAAGAGAACTACCAGCCAGCCGGCGCGTTTCTGCACCAGCCGCAACAAGGGCATGGTGAGGTAAGGCTCCTCCAAGGCCTCGGAGCCGCCAAATTTCTGGATGTCCTCGGTGTCTTCCTGCTCCCGGATGCTAAGGATGTCGTCCAGCGTCACGATGCCGAGCAGAATGCCTTGGTCGCTCACCACCGGCAGGGCCACCCGGTCGTTGCGCCGGAAGGTATCAATGGCCTCCTCCTGGTCCTGGCCGGCCAGTAGTTGCACGAAGCGGCGGTCCATGATGTCGTGTACGCGTCCGGCGGGGGCCGCTAGCAAAATTTCGCGGATGCGGATGTCGTCCGTTAGCACGCCGTGCGCGTCGGTCACGTAAAGCATGTTCAACGTTTCGGACTGCCCGCCGTGCTGGCGCACGTAGTCGAGCACCTGCTGGATGGTCCAGTTCTCGCGGATGGCGATGTAGTCGGGCGTCATCAGCCGGCCCACCGAGTACTCAGGGTAGCCGAGCAGCTCCAGCGTCACCTTGCGCTCGGGCTCCGACAGGCTCTGAATCAACTCGGCCACGAAGTTGGCGGGTAAGAATTCGAGCAGGGTGGTGCGGTCGTCGGGCGACATCTCGTTGAGAATGTCAGCCATCTTGTCCTGGGCCAGATTGTCGAGAAAGTACCGCTGTACCTCCAAATCGAGGTACTCGAACACCTCCGTGGCCAAGCTAAGCGGGAGCAGCCGGAAGATGATCAGCTGCTCCCGCTCGTCTTCATTCTCGATGAGCATGACCAACTCGGCGGGCTGGAAAGTGCGGAGTATTTGCTTGAGCTTGAAGAATTCACCCTCTTGGATCAGAGCTGTAATGGTTTCCACGGATGGCGACGATGGCATCATGGCAGGACAGGCAATAGTGCTTCGCTAGGCAAGCAGGGTTGATGACGGGATTGAGCCGCGAAATTACGCCAATTCCGGCCCCAGGCCGCGCCTAAAGCGCTACTGTGGCCTGGCATCTGCTCAAAACCGTCCATCTTGCTGCCCCAAACCTGTTCCGCTGCCTTATGCCCGACCCCACCACCGGCCTCCGCGCCACTCTGGCCCTCTACGGCGGCGGCAACGACGAGGCCTTGGTGGCGCTGCTGGCCGGCCTGCTACCGCGCCCCGACGCCCCCATCGAGGTACTTACCGCCGCCACCACTGCCAACCCCGCTCGCACTGCCGCGTCCTACGCCCGCTCGTGGCAGGCGTTGGGATGCGCCCATGTGGGTCACCTCGAAATCGACGAAACCCACCCCGCCGATGCCCCCGCCACCTTGGCTCGCCTGCGCGGGGCGACCCTGGTATTCATCAGCGGTGGCGACCAAGAGCGGCTGACCGAGTTCCTAGCTGGCACCGCGTTCCTGGCACTTCTCAAGGAGCGGTGCCGCACCGACGCCGGTTTCATCTTGGCTGGCACTAGCGCTGGGGCCGCCGCCCTGGCCGAGTTCATGTTGGCGGAGGGGCGCGGCTGGCGCAGCCTGCTGCCCGGCGGCATCACCGTGCTGCCCGGCCTGGGCCTGCTGCCCGGCGTAGTGCTCGACCAGCACTTTGCCGAGCGCCATCGTTACCCGCGCCTGCTGCACGCCGTGCTGGTCCAGCCCGCCTATCTGGGCCTAGGCCTGAGCGAGGAAACTGGCCTGCTGATGCGCCCCGGCCAGCCCGCTGAGGTGTTCGGAGATGAAGTGCTGTTCGTGTTCGACGCGGCCAACGCGCAAAACATCAGCTTAGTGGGTCCCGGGCCGCGCCGGCCCGTCAGCGGCCACGGCCTGGGGCTGCATATGCTCGTGGCGGGCCAACGGCTCGATTTGGCCACCCGGCAAGTGGTGGGGTAGGGGCCCCAGCCGGGTACGAAAGCCGCTACCTTTGCGTTGATACCGCGAAAAATCTCCGTGCTGCTCATGCCAAAACTTCGTTGGGGTGCCCGGGCGCTGGTACTGCTGGCGCTGGCCGGGGCCTGCACCCGCAAAACCGTTTCCTTTAATTCCCAACTCGACCAAGACCCGACTTCAGCCGTGGCCGATACCCTCGTGCACGCGGCTGACTCGCTCGCGGGCAAGCCCTCGCTCAGTACTGCCCGCCGCGTGGTCTTGAGCAAAGCTGAAGACAAAGCCGCCAAAGACAAGGAGAAGGATGCCCAACGCAAGCCGTCCAAGAGAAAGAAACTCTTCCTGGGCGAGCGGATTAAGCGGGGCTTTGCCAAGTCGGGGCCCAAGGGCCGCAACCAGGTTATCGAGGTATTCTACTACCTCAAGTATTTCCGGCAGCCTAACCTTCAGGCCCCGGGCCGCTACTATTACGACTCGCAGAAGCACAAGATCTTCAAGGCCGCGGCCGGTGAACTGGATCCCAGCGCTAAAGTATTACACGGGCCCTATAAAAAGATGCAAAACAACAAGGTGCTCGAGACCGGCTTTTATGCGCTGGGTACCAAGCACCTGCGCTGGGAGCGCTACGATAAAAACGGCGTGCTGCTAAGCAAAACTCATTTCGAGATGGGCTTTCCGCGCGACGCCAACATCACGTACTACGACGCCAGCCACACCATGCTTCAGGAAGTGGTGCCCTACGTGAACGGTAAGCTGGAGGGCGATTACGTGCGCTTCACCGCCATCGGCCAGCGCGAGTGGACGGGCCAGTTCGAGAACGGCCGCCGGGTGGGCACCTGGACCAACTATTGGCCGGTAAAGAAAAACTTCCGCCACTACGAGTACCAATACCCGGATAGTGGGTACGACCCCGAAGTAACCGAGCCCGAGCTACTCAAAGAGTTCACCCGCAACGGCGCAGCGGTGTACGATAAGGAGAAAAATGTCGACAAGCGCGGCGAGCCTGCGCCGGCCCCCACGGCCCCGGCGCGGGGCCACGTACTGCCCAAGCGTGCCCAAAGCCGCTAATAAAAGGCGTCCTCGAAGACTTCTACTAGAAAGCCGCCGCCTCGGCATGGCTTAAGCGCCAGGATGTCGAAGCGGATATCGCCGCGCCAGTCCAGCTCTTCTTGCAAATGGGTGGCCGCCAAGCGGAAGAGTTCTTTTTTGCGGGCCGAGACGAAAGTTTCGGGCGGGCCATACCGACCGCCGGAGCGGGTTTTTATCTCCGCAAATATGAGCAACATGTTTCCCTGGCGTAGCACCAAGTCGACCTCGGCGCGGCCGTGGCGGTAGCCGCGGGCTAATACCTCGTAGCCGCGGGCGGTATAAAATTCGGCAGCAGCGGTTTCGCCGGCGTGGCCCAAGGCGTGGGAGGCGTGCATGGGATGAGGGAGCGAAATTTTGCCTTAGCTCGGGAAACAGCGCATCCACTGCCAAAGTAGTTATGGTCCAGTGATAAAGCCTAGCCATCCAAACGAATGCGAGAGATATTGTGTAAGTGGAATGAAACGCTTAGATGTGCTTCCAACACCTGGCTTTAGGTCCCTGCGCTGCACATGATGCTGCTACCTGTAACCTGATTCTGATGAAATAACTTTTACCGGATGCTTGGCGGGCTGAGTATCCATTTTTACGAAAGTTTCCACTTGCGTTTGGTGCCTGCTCATGCGTATGCCAGAGTACCCGTTTTTGGCCTTGCTGCTGACGACAGTAGCCACGAGTCCGGCGCGGCCTAGCGGGTCATGCTAAGCGAGCGGCAAGATAGGGCAGCCGGCCTTTCAGCGTCCGATTCATCATCAGCCCATATTTGGGTCTTGCTAACCAATTTGGCTACCTGGGCCCCACGCGGCGAGTCGTTGGCCGATGCGCGGGAAGTTGGAATCTTTTATGCCCTGCGCGCCTGTGCCCCGGCCTGGAGCGATAGCGCGCAACCAAGTCCCGCAGGCCGCACGGCCCTGAAGTTGCTAGTGCAGGCGCCCTACGGCTTGTGGCCAGTGCGCTATCATGCCCTCGGCTTGCAAGCCCTAGCCGATTCACTGGCCTGCCGCGCCGTCCCGCGGTTTGTGCCGGCACGCGCGTTTTGAAGTGCTACTTACAGATGGCGTGCTATAGTTTGCCTTGCGCCGGGGCCGGGGCCTGCTGCATACGGCCCCACTCCGTCGCCACTGGAAAACGCGGCCAGTCCATTTGCGCCGGCGTCGTGGGGGGATCGGGGCCCTGGCGGCTCCTGATTTCGAGGCGGCCCTGATGAGTTGCCGGCCGCCGCAGCGCGAGTACCAGCTACTACAGCTGGTGCTGGTCCGCTGGCGCGAGGGCCCTGCCGGACCAGATTCGCTGGTCCGGGGCCGGCGGGCCTAGCTGATAGCCCTCACGCTTGAGCGCTGGCGCTAGGCGGCTACCGCCGAATCGGACTCAGACTCAGACTATGTGTTGGTGAACTTGCCGGCTTACGCGCTGGAATTGGTTCACCGGGGCCAATGTTTCAAACCCATCGCTTGGTTATCGGCAAGCCCGATAGCCCCACGCCTACGCTCAGTAGCCAGCTGACTTCCCTCACTTTGGCTCCTGCTTGGCGGGAGCCATACAGCATCGCCACCAAAGAGATGTTACCCTAACTGCGGGAAAGCACGGTCTTTGTAGCCGAAAATAATTATACCGTTTACAACGCCCATGGCCGCTTCGTAAATCCCGCCTCCGTGGACTGGTGGGCGGTATCGGCGCAGCACTTCCGCT
>JANPOR010000066.1:0-14338 GCA_031428075.1 Hymenobacter sp.
GCCCGTGGGCGTTTACGCTTGCCAGCAGGGTGCTGGCCGTCAAGGAAGCAGCGAGTAACCGGGTGTCCGTGGTGTTTACGCTCTCCCACTACGAGATGGCGCATCCTGACAGCGTTAGAAACATTCTATAAATAGTACAAAAAATGCATCAGAAATTCTGTAGATGAAGCCTCGCGTGGTTGCGGATTATATGAGAAAGATGGCTTCGAGACAAACAATAATATTTTTAAGTCATATTATTACAATAGACTGACTGATAATATAATAAATTTACTAATGCTCAGCTATAAACTTGTCAAATAATGTTTTAAACGTATAAAAGTCCTACGTTGAAAAACAGTGCTTTCGAAGATAAAAAAATAATATTATTGTGGATTTGCTTAGATTAGTATAACTTCGCATTACTAAATATGCTCTAAAAATGCCAAATTAGCATACTTAGTGAAAACGTACTTTATAAAGTTCAATTTTATCTCTTGTAATTAATTTTCTTATCCGCTCCGGCTTACACACAACAAAATAATGAAACATTCTTACTCCTCTAAAATAGGATGGCTGCGTTGGCTCTGCCTATGTATGCTGCTCGCCCTGCCCGGCTTGGGCGTGGCCCAAACCGTTTCGCTCACGCCAAACCCCGCCGGCAGCCCTCAGGACTTCGGGTCGGTGCCAGTTGGTAATACGTCAGCTTCCAAAGCTTATATAACAAGCGGAAGTAATTTGGTAAACAACCTGATCATTGCCATTCCAGCTTCGTTTGAGGGAAGTACAGACAACACAACGTTCAGCGCTTCTTCCATCACGTTGGTGCAGGATGGAAGCGGCAATGTTCCAAGTACGGCAATATATCTGCGTTTCAAACCTACCACTACGGGAACTGTCAGTCGAGGATTTAGGGCTACCACCGATAATGCATCGTTTACTCGAATAGATTCTTCACCAATTATCGTTATTACGGGTACTGGTGCTGCTGGCTCCCCAAAAATCACGGTGAGCCCAACGGCATTAGGTTTCGGCAACCAAGTTGTGAACACGCAATCCGGCTCGATGTCGGTGACCGTGAACGGTACGTCGCTCACTGCAGCCATTGCAGTGACGGCTCCGGTAGGCTTTCAGGTGAGCACCGACCAAGTGACCTACACCTCGTCGGTATCATTGACTCCCACTAACGGCTCGGTTAACACTACGGTGTACGTAGTATTCCGGCCCACAGCGGTCCAGAACTACGTCGACCAGGTAACTTTTACCAGTACCAATGCTACGGCCCAAAATGTATCGGTATCTGGTACAGGGATATTGCCCACGCCTGTGCTAACTGTAAATCCCGCTACGCTGCCCAATTTTGGTTCCGTGGTGGTGGGAGCTACAGGCACTACTACGGCAACCTTCACCGTGACCGGCCAGAGCCTTCAAGGTGACGTGACCGTCACGCCACCTGCCGGTTTCCGTATTCGTACGGGTGCTAATGTGTTCTCGACCAACGCCATCACGCTGACTCCGACCAACGGTACCCTGGCAAGTATATCAGTTGACGTGCGTTTCACGCCTATCGCTGCCCAGACTTACAGCTCGGCCGTGAGCGTGACTACTCCTAACAGTAATGGTAGTACCCCGGTGGTGACGCAAAGTGTTGCCGTGAGTGGCACGGGCACTCCCACCACGGGGACCCCCGCCTTGAACGTGAGCCCTGGTGTCCTGAACTTCGGGGCTGTGACCAGCAGTGGCAGCGCCAGCACACTGACTTTTGACGTGAGCGGCACCGATCTAACCGCTGACATAGTGCTCACGCCGAGCGCCACCAGCATGGTATTTCGCAACGCTTCGGCTGGTGGAGGCTTCTCGAACAGCCCCCTTACGCTGACTCGCACCAACGGCACCGTGGCCACCCAGACGATCGAAGTGAAACTGGTGCCCACTGTGCCCCAGGGTAACTACAGCGAGCGGGTAGATGTGACGAGTGGCACGGCCGCTACGTTAGTGAAGGTGAAGGCTACTAACCACAGCGGGGCCGTGTCGGATATTTCGGTGTCAAGCCCCCCTACCAACGACTTCACGTTCGTTACCCGCCCCAACACTGTATCGGCGTCGCAAGCGTACCTGCTGGCGGCTACCAACCTGTTGCAGACCCTGGTAGTGGCTCCCACTGGCCCCAACGCCGCCTACTTCCAGGTGTCGAGCGACAATGTGACTTTCTCTTCGCAATTGAGCTTCTCGCCCGATGCCCAAGGCAACGTAACTCAGCGGCCAGTGTACGTGCGTTTTGTGCCCAACAACAATCCAGTGACGGTGACTGCTAATATCGGCAACGTCAGCGCGCCGGCGCCGGAGCTCGACGTGTCGGTGACGGGTATCAGCGAGCCCACAATTCGCCTGAGCCGTGCCATTGGCACTTTCCCCAACTACATTGTGAAAGGCACGCACTCGGATCCCGTGGCGGTGCGTGTATACGGCTTTCTATTGAGTGACAAAGTGGATGTACGATTCCCGGCTGACGCGGACGATCCTGTCCGTAACCCAGCCCAAACACCGCAATATGAGTTTTCGCTCGACAACGGTGCGACCTATGTGCAGATGACGACCCTAACACCAGATGCAAATGGAAATTTCAGTAAAGACCTGCTGGTGCGTTTCGCGCCGGTACGGGTAGGCAACGCCGCCCAGGAAATGCAGTTCCGCAATGTAAACTTTAGCAGCGGCAACTACTTCGTGCTGGCCAGCGGCTTCGGCCGCGTATCGGGTTTCGGTATTGCTACTAAGCCCACTGCGCAGTCGACGGCTACCGTCACGCGGGCAGCGGGTGGCGCCAGCGCCACTATCGTCTTCAACCTTGCCAGCCCGCCCACGGGCGCCAGCTACGGCCAGAACCGTCTTGTGATTGCCAGTACTACCTATTCGCAATTGCCAACCCGTCTGTTTCCGCTCAACAAAAGCAATTTCGACCCCGGCACCACCGATGCGAACAACGCTCACCAATTCGGCACGGGCACGGCCATAGAGTCATCGACCGGCACTTACGTAGTATTCAGCGCCGCGTCAAACAATTTCACAGTAAGTAACCTGGACCCTAATCTGCAGTACCACTTCTTCGCTTTTGAGTTTAACGACGATGGGGTGTTGAACGCCGAAAACTACCTCGTGCCCAACAACCAGGCTCTAGCCCCGCTGCCGGTGGAACTGCTTGCCTTTGCGGCGCAGCGCCACGGCCAGCAGGTGGACCTGACCTGGGTGACGGCCAGCGAGAAGGGCAGCCGGAGCTTTGAAGTGCAGCGCAGCACCGATGGCATACAGTTCAGCGCCTTGCTGAGCAAAGCCGCGCAGGGCTCTACCAGCGCCCGCACCGACTACGCTGCCACCGACCACCGGCCCCTGCCGGGGCTGAGCTACTACCGCTTGAAGCTAATTGATCTCGACGGTACGGTGGGCTACTCGCCCGTGGTGGCCGTGCCCGGCGACGGCCAGGTGGCCATTGGCATTTTCCCCAACCCGACGACTGGCAAAGTGACCATCCGCTTACCCGAGGGCTTGGCCGCCGCTCCGCGCGTGCGCATCAGCGACCTAATGGGCCGCTTAGTGCTGGAGCAGGTCCTGCCCGCAGCCGGCGAAGTGGACCTGGGGGCCCTGCCCGTTGGCACCTACCTCGTCAACGTGGGCGGCCAGCAAGTGCATACCCGCTTAGTGAAGTACTAAGCTTCAACTCGTCGTTTTGCGAAGACACTTGAGGTCGGCATCGTCCCAAGCTTCTCCCTTTGCTCAGAATGAAAATAACAAAAAAGGCCTTCCGCAACTGCGGAAGGCTTTTTTTGTTCAATTGTGCGTGGCGTGGAAACGACAACCACGAAGCAGTTTCAAGTGCTTATTCTGTATTTTATCATGTCTGTTAATTCTAATTACAGAATGGCTGCACAACAGCGACATATTCATTGCACGCTCCGTAACTTTAGATTAATTGGTGAATGCTGAATTGCGAATGGCCGCACCTTGATGTTTAGTACACCGACTGGAAATTCGTTTTTGTGGATTGTGGATTGCAACGGTTCACATTGGACGGCACCAGCTTACGGGGACCCAGCCCATTAATCCAACCACTATTGTTCAAACCTAGACGAGCCGAGCCGGTTGCGGCACAAACGACTCGGGTTCTTGATAGCCAGCGGGAACCGGGCAAAACATAGCTGCAACCTTACACTGGCTTTTGTGTTTACCTTGTCATCATGTTGTCTTTGTCGCTCAGCGTCCGTATTGACCCCAACTCCGGCTTTTGCTTCGGGGTAATTTACGCTATTCAAATGGCGGAGGACTTGCTCGACGAGCAAGGCTACTTGTATTGCCTAGGTGACATTGTGCACAACGACGAGGAAGTACAACGCCTGCAGCGGCGCGGCCTGCGCATCATTTGCCACGAACAGTTGGCCATGCTGCGCGACGAGGCCGTGCTCATCCGGGCTCACGGTGAGCCGCCCAGTACCTACCAGATGGCCCTGAAAAACAACCTGACCCTGGTAGACGCCAGTTGCCCGGTGGTACTGAAGCTGCAAAACCGCATCAAAACCAGTTTCGACAAACGGGAGCAGATTTTCATCTACGGCAAGCACGGTCACGCCGAGGTGCTGGGGTTGCTGGGCCAGACTGGCGGCCAAGCCGTGGTGTTCGAAAGCCTCGACGAGCTGCTGACCCACGAGCTGCCCACCGACCTCACCCTCTACAGCCAAACCACCAAAAGCACCGACAGCTTTTACCGCATCAAAGGCGAGTTGGAGGGCCGCGGCTACCGGATAAACGCCAACGACACGATTTGTCGCCAGGTAAGCAACCGCGATAAAGACCTGCGCCGCTTCGCCGCGCAATACGATCAAGTGGTGTTCGTGTCGGGCACCAAAAGCTCCAATGGCAAGGTGCTGTACCAAGTGTGCAAAGACACGAACCCGGCTACCCACTTCATCTCCAACGTGGACGAAATCGATAGCGCGCGGTTCCGGCCGGGGCAGTCGGTGGGCATCTGCGGAGCCACGAGTACGCCAATGTGGCTGATGGAGCAGGTACGCGAAGCCTTGCTGCTCCTGTGATTTGGCGAGATATTAATTTTGAGGCCGCTGAAGCCGCCTGGAGCGTTTAGATGCTGTTTGTATGTCATTAGTTGCATCTCACTTTCCCACGCCTCTATCGGCTCAGCGGCGCGTAGCTCCCGCGCCGCTAGCCGGCAAAGGCGTGGCCGCGGCTCTGTTGATCATCGGATCTTGGGGCGGGCTGCTGGCGTTTCTGCTGGCCGGCTACCGGCCCAATTGGCATTCGCCGGGGCCCTACCTGCTGATGCTCCTCCAAACGCACATGTACACGGGCCTTTTCATTACGGCTCACGACGCCATGCACGGCGTCGTGAGCCCAGCCAAACGCCTGAACAACGCCCTCGGCATGGTGGCCACGGTGCTGTTTGCCTACAACTGGTTTCCCAACCAGCTGCCCAAGCACCACGACCATCATCGCCACGTGGGTACCGCCGCCGACCCCGACTTCCACCCCATCGGCCACCCCGGGTTTCTGCCCTGGCTGGTCCGCTTCGCATGGAATTACGTGACTTGGTGGCAGGTGCTGATGATGGCGCTGACCTACAACGTGTTGAAGCTATACTTTCCGCAGGCTAATGTCATTGCATTCTGGATGATACCGGCCGTGCTGGCCACGTTGCAGTTATTCTTCTTCGGTACGTATTTACCCCATCGGGGCGAGCACGAAGCGGACAACCGGCACAAATCGCGCAGCCAACTACGGCACCATGTGTGGGCGTTTGTGAGCTGCTACTTTTTTGGATACCATTACGAACACCACGATCAACCATACTTGCCCTGGTGGCGGCTGTGGAAAACAAAATAGCCCTTTATCATTGCAAGTCGAGCGGAGTCAAACGCGGCAATCCAACTTCACTACACGACTAGCTCGGTAACGTAAAAAGCCCCGGGGCCTGGAAAGGCGTCGGGGCTTTTTAGCGGTTTTAAGACTTGTTGCATCAGTGGGCTAAGCGTTCTGCCAAGACGGGTTATCACGCTCCATTCGCAACGACGCGCTTGCTAGTGCGCGGCCGTGGTCTTTTTGCAGCAGTCGGGCAGGCGGCTGTAGGCGTGGGCATCGGCCGTTAGGGCGTCAGCGTCGTAGCCGGTTTTCAGGACGGCGGTGCGCAAAGCGTCGGGGTCGGTTTTACCGGGGCGGTAGGTTACGGTGAGCACTTTGGTAGGTACGTCGAGGGTTGCGCTCTGCACGCCTTTTTCGTAGGCCATACTTTTCTCGATGCGGGCCTTGCACATGTCGCACACGGCCGAGGTTTTAAATTGCACGGTCTCGGTGCCATCCGTGGCTTTGATGGTGGCAGGGGCCGTTTGGGCCTGGGCGGTGTAGCCGGCGGCGCTCAGCGCGGTGAGCAGGAAAAACGAAAGAGCTTTCATAAAAATTAAAAGGAATTTATTGACGAATTAGTGCGAAATAAGACTGGTTTTGGTAAAAAACCAGCCATTTAGACTAAGAGATAGAAAGGTTGCTGCGATCGGAACGACAAACAGTATGCCGGGCCCCTATTCGATGCGGTAGCGCAGGCCAGCGTAGGTGAGGCGGCCGTACACGGGGCCCCACACCATGGCGGCGTCGAAGTTCGGGCTGAACGGGAGGGCCGCACTTTCGATCGGGGCGGGCTGGCGGTAGTTGGTCAGGTTTTCGACGCCCGCGTACACCTCTATGCGCTTGAAGGCGCGGGTGATTTGGGCGTTGAGCGCGGCGTAGCGTGGGGCATAAAACACAGCGTAACCCTGGCCGGTGCCGTGCGGGTGGCCGGCGTCGGTGCCGAGGTGGGCTACGGGCCGCTGCCCGAACCACTGCACCGTAAAATCGGTCCGCCATTTGTCAAACGCCGAAGCATAGCCCAGGTTAAGAAATGCACGGTTGCTGGGAACCAGAGGCTTGGGTAGCAGTTGGTTGTCGTAGGTGGTGCGCACGTCGAGGTACTTGTAGGCTCCTTTCACCTGCAAGCCCTTTACGGGCTCGACTTGCAGCTCGGCTTGCAGGCTGCGAGCGAAGGAGCGGCCCCCGGGGCCCAGGTTGTCAATCAGCACAAGCTGGGGAGTGGAGTACATATCGGCCACCACCTGGTTGCCAAATTCGGTGTCGTAGTAGTCCGTCACGAACGTGGCTTGCCGGCCCCACAGCGTGAAATACTGCGTGAAGCTGCCGCCCAGGTTCCAGGCCGTCTCCGGACGCAGGTTATTGCCGATGACGAACTCGCGGGCGCTGGCCAGCAAGGCGGCGTTGTCGGCAATGGGGTTGGCCACCCGGAAGCCTCGGCCCGCCGATACCCGGAAGATGGAGCTGGCGCTGGCGTCGTACTTCAGGTTGAAGCGGGGCGTCAGCTGCCAGCCGTAGAGGTTGTGGCGGTCGGCGCGCAGGCCGGCCACCACGGTGAGGTGGCGGCTGTCCTGATACGTGTATTCGGCGAAGGCCCCGGGCACCAGTTCTTGGCGGGTGCGGTGCTCGCGGGCGTAGGTTTCGGCCGGCGTCTCGGTCGTGTAGAGGGCCCCCGCGCTGAAATATTCCCGGTAGTCGTCGTACAAGAAGCTCAGCCCCGCCCGGTAGCCGTGCTTGGTGCTGCCGATGATGCTCTGAAACAGCAGCGTGGCCTGCCCCGTGCGCTGGGTGCCGTCGTAGCGGCGCGGCCCGCTCACCTTCCTAAATGAGTACGTCGAGTTGAAATCGTGGCTCGTGCCGTTCATCAACAAGCCCAGGCTCTGGAACGGGCGCGTGGGCCAGGTATACGAGGTTTTGGTGAAGGCCGTGTAACGGTTGGTGGCCTGGGTGGTGCCATAGGCCTGGCGGTAGGCGTCGGGCGCGTCGGGGTTGAAGCCGAGTTGGCCCCCCTGGCGGGTTTCGTGCAGGACCCCCAGGCCCACTTCCGTTACGAAGCCGTGGCCGGAAAGGTACTTCCACTTGTCCAAGGCATTGAATTGCGTGGCTAGCGGCAGGTCCAAAAACCCGTCGCCGTTGCGGTCGGCGCGCCGGCCCAAGTGGTCGGTGTGCAGGAGTAGCACCGTGCTCCACTTCGGGCTGAGGCGGGCCGAGGCGTTGAGGTTGACGTCGAACTTACCCAGGTCGTTGGTGTAAGCGTTGAACAGCAGCTGGTCGGTCTTTTCGGGCTCCTTCAGCTTCACGTTCACTTGGCCCGAAATGGCCTCGTAGCCGTTCACCACCGAGCCCGTGCCCTTGATGATTTCGATGTTGTCGATCCAAGGGCCCGCCAGGTAGCCCAAACGGTAGGGGGCAGCCAGCCCGCGCAGGGCCGGTTGGTTGTCCACGGTCAGCAGCGAGTAAGCCCCGTCCAGGCCCAGCAACTGAATCTGCTTGGCTCCGGACACGGCGTCAGAGGTGCTCACCTCCACGGCGGCGTTGGTTTCGAAGCTCTCGGCTAGGTTGCAGCAGGCCGATTTGGTGAGGTCGCGGGCCGAAATTACTTGCGTATTGGTGGGCGTGCGGGCCGAATAGGTGGGGGCCCGGGCGGTGACCTTCACCTCGCCCAACTCCAGGCCCGGGCGCAGGCCTACCCGCAGGTAGGGGCTGCCAGCGGCGGCTACGGCCACCGTGTCGGGGAGGTAGCCGAGGGCCTGCACCACCAAGCGGCCGGCCGCGCGGGTCGGGCGGGCCAGTACAAAGTGCCCCGCCGCGTCGGCGGCGGCGGTGGGAAAATTGTCGGTGGCAGCAGGTGCGTCGGCTAGCCAGCGCAGCACCGCACCGGGCAGGGGCGAAGCGGAGGTCTGCTCCCTGATTTCGCCCCGCACGGGGCCGGGTACGTCTTGGGCCCCGGCCGTGGTGGTCTTTACCAGCAGCAAGCCAAAATATAGCAGCGGACCAAGTCCGCGCGAAGATTTCATAATACCTGAAATTTAAAGTTTTTCGATGAAAAATGTCGGGCCACATAACCACAACCGCGCCTGTCGAAACGGCGGGTGCATCGTTCGAAAAACCTTAAACTACCAGCTTGCTTACCCAGGCCAGCAGCGTCCGCCCGCCCAGCGGTGGGGGCGAAGCATCGGCCGAAAACCAGCTTGGGCCCGCTGCAACCGCCGCCAAGCTAAGCCGGGCCTGGGGCCAGACCGGCCCCGGCAGCCAAGCCGCCAGCAGGGGCCCTGGCACCAGCACCTTGGCAAAAGCCTGCGCGGGGGCAGGGGCCGTCAGTTGGTGCAGGTGGCTACTAAAGGCGCAGCAGCCGTCCCTGACGCGGGGCGGCGTGGTGGTTCCATAGCAATTCCGCGGGCCCGTTCCCAGCAGCGCCAAGCTGGAGCGGCTGCGCCCGCTGAACCGGCAGGTGTGCCGCTCCACCGTGAGGCCCACCGAGGCGGTGAGCACCAGCGCGGCCAGCCACAGGCTGACGATACGGTGGGCGAAGGAGCGGGGCTTCATACCATAAAGATACGACCCTGGGGCTCCCGGCGGTTTGCAAAACCCGGGCCTATCGCATACAGAATTTTCACCGCTTGCATCAGCGCGCTTGGGTGCCTTCTGCTCGCTTCGGTTTGATTATCAGCGTCCGACGGGGTACGCGCTGGGCCGGGGGCGCGGCCCGTACCTGCTCGTAGGCCACGCGCTGCAGGGCCGTGGTGTCGGCAGGGGATAGGCCCAGGGCAGCAGCAGCCTGCTCATGGGGCCCCAACTTGCGCGGGTCGCGGCCGGTGATGGTAGCCAGCAGTACGCAGGCGTTCAGGTAGGCCCCCCAGGGGCTGGGATGGTAGTGGTCGTCCGTCCAGAGGTCAAGCCGGCCGGGGGCAGGGGCGTAGGGGTCGGGCATGGCTACGCCGGTTTGAATGGCCCGCAGCCAGGCATCGCCGGCGGGGGCCACGCCCGCAAAGCGGCCGTTAACCCGGGCCAGGCCATAGTAGCCGGCGTGCAGGTCGGCGGCCATTGAATCGAGGGGGTGGCCCGAATACGGCTTATCCGGTGGGTAGGTGAGGTCGGCGCGGGCCCAGGTCTCGTAGAGGTACAGCCGGGCCGTCGGGTTGGCCCGATGCACAGTTTGTTCGAGGCGGGTGGCGTAATCGTAAAACTCGGCGCGGTGGCCGTTGCGCCGGTCCGGCAGCGGGCCAGTGCTGTACTCCTGCAACACGACTGCTTGCCATCGGGCCTGGTCGATGACGCTTAAGGCGTTGTCATAATGGAACTTGAGTGTCTGGCCGCTCATTGCTTCCAGGTGCACCTCGTAGTTCAGTTTCGCCTCATCAGTCAGCTTCTTAAAAATGGCCGGAATGCCGCCCCAGGGCCCTGGGGCGTCGCCCTCGGCCCGGGGAGAGCCGGCGGGTTGCCCGTAGTTTTCGTCGGTGATGGCGGCGCTGTTGTAGGTAAGCACCGGGAGGCGGGCCCCGTGAAAAAAGCTGTTGCCCACGAATAGGATGAGCACCGGGGCCTTCGCACGGGGCCGGGTTTGGGCCGGGGCCGCCGGGGCCGTCGTTCTTACCGCAGTAGCCGTTATCAGCAGCAGCGTAGCCAAACACCGGCGAAAAAATCCTACGGGCAGAGTGGTTATAAGCATCCCCGAATATAGCTGCCATTTTGACAAACCCAATTCAGTTTCGGTGTAAATGTGCCCCAATGTCCTCAAAATCAACTTTCAAATTGTGGTAAATAATGGTAAATAGTGGTTGATATTCGGAAAGTGGCCCGTACTTTTGTTTGGCTCCCTACCTTTTACCTGGCCTTTGCCATGCACCTGCTCTCCGGCGAATACGAATGCAAGCTCGACCCCAAGGGGCGGCTCGTGCTCCCGGCCAAGGTGAAGAGCAACCTGCCCGGCGAGTCGGGCAACCAGCTCGTGCTCGTGCGCGGGTTTGAGCCGTGCCTGGTGCTCTACCCGCGGGCCGCCTGGCGCGTCATTCACGAAAAAGTGATGGCCCTTGACGAGTTCAACGAAGAATACCGGCAGTTCCAGCGCAACTTTTTTCGAGGCATGACGGAGGTGGAGCTGGATAGCATCAGCCGCTTCATGCTGCCCCGCACTATGTTGCGCTACGCGGGCATTGAGAAAGAAGCCATTGTGGTGGGCTTGGGCAACCGTTGCGAGGTATGGGACCCGGCCCGCTACGACGAGTTCCTTATCAAAGACCAGCAAAGCTTTAGCAAGCAGGCGCAGAAGTTTCTAGCTACCGATTCCACCCTGACTTTCTGACGATGGAACCGCGTCCCAACGATGCCGCCTATCACCGCCCCGTGCTGCTGGCCGAGTGCCTGACCGGGCTCGACGTGCAGCCCGGTGGCCGCTACGTCGACGTGACTTTTGGCGGCGGAGGCCATTCGGCCCGCATCCTCGACGGCCTCACCACCGGCCACCTCTACAGCTTCGACCAAGATGCCGACGCCGAGGCCGAAGCCATCCGGTTGGCACGACCGCAGTTCACGTTCGTGCGGGCCAATTTCCGTGACCTGGCGGCCGAGTTGCGCCGGCGCGATGCCCTGCCCGTGGACGGCCTGCTAGCCGATTTGGGCGTCAGCTCGCACCAATTCGATACCCCCGAGCGCGGCTTCTCCACCCGTTTCGACGGGCCCCTGGATATGCGCATGGACACCGACGGGGCCCCTACCGCCGCTGACGTGCTCAACGAATATAAAGAGGCCGACTTGCACCGCATTTTCGGGATGTACGGCGAAGTTACCAACGCCCGTACTTTGGCTGCTACCGTAGTGCAGGCCCGGCGGGCCCAACCCCTGGCCACTATCCAGGGCCTGAAAACGGCTATTCAGCGCGTAATGCCCCGGGGCAAGGAAAATAAGTATTTGGCCCAGGTATTCCAGGCCCTGCGCATCGAAGTGAACCAGGAAATGCAGGCCCTGCAGGAAATGCTGCTGCAAACCGCCGAGGTACTGCGCCCTGGCGGCCGGCTGGTAGTGCTGAGCTACCACTCGCTGGAAGACCGGCTGGCCAAAAATTTTATCGCCAAAGGCAAGTTCTTCGGCGAGGTCGAAAAAGACTTTTTCGGCCACGAAACCAAGCCGTTCGCTGCCCTCAACCGCCGGCCGGCCGAAGCTTCGGCCGACGAAGTAGCCCATAACAGCCGGTCCCGCAGTGCTAAATTGCGGGTTGCGGTGAGAAATTGAAAAGATGAAAAAGAAGCGGTAAAAGTTGAAATCTAACTACAAATACCTGTTAAGTAATGAGTTAACTGGTGTGATGAAGCGCTTGCGCTTTGTTGATCATCTCTCCTTCCTCCTCAGTAGCTTTTAACCGAAGCATGGCCGCTAATACCTACAAACCCGCCGAAGCGCCGCGCCGTGCCAACGTGCTCCGTCCTGCGGCGCCCGAGCCAGTTCCTGCGCCGGCCCCCGCGCCGGCTCCCGTGGCTGAGCCTGTGGTGGAAGTGCCACGCCCCCGGGCGGCTCCCGAGCGCCCCGCCCGGCCCGAACGCCCGCCACGGGTGCCCCGAAGCTGGAGCCTGTTTTCGCTGCTCGACCGGGTGACAAGCGTGGACAGCCTCTTCCGCGAGGGGCTGCCGGTGCGCTACCTGCCGCATCTGCTGTTCGTAATGCTGATGACGCTGCTCTACATCGGTAACACGCACTACGGCAACCGAATGAACCGCAACATCCAGCGTCTCAAGCAGGAAACCGAAGACTTACGGGCCGACTATACCACCCTGAAATCGGACTACATGGAGGCCAGTAAGCAGAGCGAGGTGGCTCGTAAAGTGGCCGCTTTCGGGCTGGTCGAAAGCTCGTCGCCGCCTTTCCGCATCCAGGTGCCCGCCGGCCACCTCGATGCCGCTGCCCTGGAGTTGATGCCAGTGCTGACGGCCGATACGCTGGCCGCTCGCGCCGCCCGCGACTCGCTGGCCGTGCAACGGGCCGATGCGTTGGCCGGCCGCCGTCAGTACGCAACCACGGCCGACGATGGCGGCCCCGAGATTATTGCTGCCCTGCCGGAGGATTCGCTTGCTGCTGCTACCCCAACTCCCAACCGCCGAACAAGTAAGCCAAGGAATGCCAAGCCGAAGCTATTGGATGTTCATAAGCGCAACAATAAAGAATCAGTACAAAAAAGTACAATTAAGCACAAGAAGAAAGGTGCTCGGACCCAATTCTATACTTCCCACGGTCGATGAAAGGCAGCGTTAAAAAGTCGATTGTCACGCGGGTGCGGCTGGCCTTTCTGGGGGTGGCTGCTTTTTCGGGGCTCATACTGTGGAAGGCCACGCGCATCCAGTTCCAGGAGGGAGCCAAGTGGCGGGCCCTGGAACTAGAGCGGCGCATCAGCTACCAGCCGGTGCCAGCCACGCGGGGCAATATTTACTCGGATAATGAGAGCATCATGGCCACGTCGCTGCCATTCTACCGGGTGGCCTGGGACCCGGCCGTGGTAGAAGAGCCGGTGTTCCGGGCGGGAGTCGATTCGCTGGCCTGGCACTTGTCGCACTTTTTTGGCGACCGCAGCGTGCAAGAGTATAAGCAGCGCCTCACCAACGCCCGCCGCGCCAAGGATCCGGCCCTGCGCTACATTCGCCTGAACCCACGCCAAATTAGCTTTCAGGAGAAAAAGCTGCTGGCCAATTGGCCCATCTTCCGGGCCAAGCGTAACCGTGGCGGAGCTATTTTTGAGAAGGTAGACAAGCGTTTCCGTCCCTTCGGGGGCCTGGCTCAGCGCACGGTGGGCTTCGTGAACGAAGACCGGCACGGGGCGGGCCTGGAGTTTACTTTCGAACCCAGTTTGGCGGGCAGAGCCGGGGAGGCGCTGTTTGAACGGGTGCCGGGCGGGATAAAGCCGCTCTATGATGGTACCGAAATCAAGCCCCAGCCGGGCTACGACATCAAAACCACGCTCGACATCAACCTCCAGGATGTGGCCGAAAACGCCCTCTACAAGTCGCTGGTTGACAACAATGCTCAATACGGCTGCGTGATTTTGATGGAGGTGGCGACCGGCGAAATCAAGGCCGTGGCTAACCTGGGCAAGTCCGCCGACGATACGTACAAAGAAGATTACAACTACGCATTTGCCGACCAGGGCCGCACCGAGCCGGGCTCAACGTTTAAGCTGGCCTCGATGATGGCCCTGATGGAGGCATTTCCGGACATCAAGCTTGACGATATGGTGGATACTGGCCCCGGACGCATGGCCATTGGCGGGGCCGTAAAAACCGACTCACACGCCAATGGCCGCATCACGGTGCAACAGGTGTTCGAGAAATCGAGCAACATCGGCGTGGCGCGGCTCGTGCAGGAGCATTTCGCCGCCAACCCGACTCAGTATACCGACTACCTCAAAAAATTCGGGCTCGACAAGCCCTTAGGTTTCCAGATGAGTGGTGAGGCGCTGCCTTACGTGAAGGACCCC
>JANPOR010000067.1:0-20205 GCA_031428075.1 Hymenobacter sp.
ACAATAAATAGTAAATAACTAGTATATCATCAAAGAATGCTAAACTTAGAGGTTGCTTATGGTCGCATCGCGGGGAGCGGGTAGACGCTGTTTCCTTCCGTCAGAGGGCCCCTGATTCCAAAAAAAGCCGCTCCTGCAAGAGGAGCGGCTTTTGATGGCCAAAAATAAATTCTTAAAATATGCCGAATTT
Source organism: Hymenobacter sp. (assembly GCA_031428075.1). Taxonomy (GTDB): domain Bacteria; phylum Bacteroidota; class Bacteroidia; order Cytophagales; family Hymenobacteraceae; genus Hymenobacter. The sequence goes on from JANPOR010000067.1 coordinate 191, forward strand.
GAGCCGTTAGTTGGCTACCTCGCTCAGAAATTTGACGCGCACGAGCCGCACTTCCTCCTCCGTAAAATCGTCGATGCCCAGGGCCTGCATGGCCGCGGCGATGTTGTCCGTGCTGGCGGTCATGAAGTAGTCATAAATCTCGTCCTGCTTGTCCTCGTCCACCGTTTCCTGGATGTAGTAGTCGAGGTTCAGCCGGGTGCCGGCGTAGCAGATGTGCTCAATTTCCTCCACCAGCTCGGCCATGCCGATGCCTTTCGACGAAGCAATGTCTTCGAGCATCGTTTTCTTATCGACTTGCTGGATGATGTAGATCTTGATCTTCGATCGGTTCACCGCCGACTTGATGACCACGTCGTCGGCCGTCTCGATGTTATTGTCCTCCACGTATTTTTTGATGGCCGCCACGAAGGGGGGGCCAAATTTCTGGGCCTTGCCCTGGCCCACGCCCGCCACGTGCGTGAGGTCGTTGAGGCTGGTGGGGTAAGTGGTCGCCATCTCCTTCAAGCTGGGGTCTTGGAAGAGCACGTAAGGGGGCAGGTTTTTCTGCTTGGCCACCTGCTTGCGCAAGTCTTTGAGTTGGGCAAATAGGGCCTCGTCGTGGCCGGCGGCCTGCTGCACTTCCTCTTTGTCCTCGTCAGCTTTCTGCTCAGCTTCGAAATTGTGGTCTTTGGTGAGGGTAATGGATTGCGGGTTCCCGATGAAATCCAAACCCAGGTCTGTCATTCGCACTAAGCCAATGCTGTCAATGTCCTTCTCCAGCAAACCGTTGAGCAAACATTGGCGCAACACCGAGTGCCAAAACTGCGCATCGCCCAAGGCCTTGCCCTGACCGTACACCGGTAGGGCGTTGTGCGCATAGCTCTCGATATGAGGGTTGCTGAGGCCCAGCAGCACTTGCCCCACGTGGTTCAGGTTGAAGCGGGCCTCCGTCTGCACCACGGCGCGCAGAGCCAAGCTCACGGCTTCCTGGCCCTCGAATCGCTCTTTGGGGTGGCGGCAATTGTCGCAGAAGCCGCAGTCCTCGTTCAGCGTTTCGCCGAAATAGTGCAGCAGCTGTCGCCGCCGGCACACCGCGCTTTCGGCGTAGTTCGTCATCTCGGCCAGCAGCTGGTGGGCGTTGTCGCGCTCGGTAACAGGCTTGTCTTTGCTAAATTTTTCCAGCTTAAGGATGTCGTCGTAGCTGTAAAACATCAGGCAGTTGCCTTCTAAGCCATCGCGGCCGCCGCGGCCGGTTTCCTGGTAGTAGCCCTCGATGCTCTTGGGTACGTCGTAGTGCACCACGAAACGCACGTCAGGCTTGTCGATGCCCATGCCGAAGGCAATGGTGGCCACAATCACATCACATTCCTCGTTCAGAAACGCGTCTTGGTTGTTGATGCGTACCTGCTGGTCCAGGCCGGCGTGGTAGGGCCGGGCGCGCACGTCGTTGACGCGCAGCAGCTCGGCAATTTCCTCTACTTTTTTCCGCGACAAACAGTAGATAATGCCGGCCTTGTCCTTGTGCTGCTTCACGTACTGAATCAGCTGTTTCTTGGTGTTGTGCTTGGCCCGCACCTCATAATAGAGATTGGTGCGGTTGAACGACGTTTTAAACACGCTTGCATCGTCCATCTGCAGGTTTTTCTGGATGTCGAGCTGCACCTTGGGCGTGGCCGTAGCCGTGAGGGCGATGATTGGGATGTTGCCCCCCAAGTTGTCGATAATGCCGCGAATCTTGCGGTATTCGGGCCGGAAGTCGTGCCCCCATTCCGAGATGCAGTGCGCTTCGTCGATGGCCACGAACGAGATGGAGGTTTTCTGTAAAAAGGCGATGGTTTCGTCTTTGGTCAGGCTTTCCGGCGCCACATAGAGCAGGCGCACGGACCCGTTCATCACGTCTTTGCGCACCCGCGTCATCTCGGTTTTGGTCAGCGTCGAGTTGTACACTTGGGCATTCACGCCGAAGGCCTCGAGCTGGTCCACTTGGTTCTTCATCAGGGCGATAAGCGGCGAGATGACGATGGCCGTGCCCGGTACTACCAGGGCCGGCAACTGGTAGCACAAGCTTTTGCCTGCCCCCGTGGGCATGATGACGAACGTGTTGTTGCCGCTGAGTACGTTGTGAATTACCGCTTCCTGGGTGCCCCGAAAATAGCCGTAGCCAAATACTTCTTTCAGGGTGTGCTTGAGGGTTGCCACTCGTTCAGGGGCTTCGGCCAGGGCAGGTGCAGACATATCTTGTATTAAGGCAGGTGAATCAGGGTGAGAAGTGCGTTGGTAACGAAGATAAGCATTGGCGTTTTCCCCAGGCCAGTTTTCGTACAATTTTTCGGGTAATTTTGAAGAAAAAAATCCGCGTGATTTCCGTCCCTCCCGCCGCCTTGGCTCCCGCTGACCTATTGCGCATCGCTCGTCAGGTACTGCACGAAGAAGCCGCCGCTCTCTACGGCGTGGCCGACGCGGTTGCTGCCACGCCCGATTTTGCCCGTTGCGTGGAGGCTATCCTGGGCTTGACGGGCCGCGTGGTGGTGACGGGCGTGGGCAAAAGCGCCCACATCGCCGGTAAAATCGTGGCTACCCTCAACGGTACCGGCACGCCGGCCCTGTTTATGCACGCGGCCGACGCCATTCATGGCGACCTGGGCATGATTCAGGCCCAGGACTTCGTTGTCGCCATTAGCAAAAGTGGCGATACGCCCGAAATTAAGGTGCTGGTGCCGCTGTTGCGCCGCCGCGGCGTGCCACTGGCCGCGCTGGTGAGCAATGCCGCTTCGTACCTAGCCCAGCAGGCCGACTACGTGCTGCATGCCCCAGTTACGCGCGAAGCCTGCCCCAACAACCTAGCCCCCACCACCAGTACCACCGCTGCCCTGGCCCTGGGCGACGCCCTGGCCGTGTGCCTGCTCGAAGCCCGCCACTTCTCGGCCCAGGATTTTGCCCGCCTGCACCCCGGTGGTACGCTGGGCAAGCAGCTTTATCTCACCGTGGGCGACCTCAGCCGCCAGAACCAGCGCCCTCATGTGGGCTTGGACGCACCTTTGAAAGACGTGCTGATTGAAATTTCGGGCAAGCGCCTGGGGGCCACTGCCGTGCTCGACGCCGCCGGGGCCCTGGCTGGCATCATCACCGACGGCGACTTGCGCCGGATGCTGAGCGGCCACCTCGCCGGCTTGGAAACTTTGCGCGCCCACGACATTCTCACGCCCACGCCCGTCACCGTTGACATCGACGATTTTGCCGCTGAGGCCCTGGCCCGGATGCAGGCCCGCAACATCACCCAACTCGTGGTGTTGGAACAGGGACGGTTTGCGGGCTTTATTCACTTGCACGACCTGCTGCGGGAAGGGCTAGTTTAAACCGGCTTACTTTGCCGCCGCAATATCAATAGGCTATTAAAACCATGAAATCGACCTATCTTGTAGTAATGGCCGGGGGCATCGGCAGCCGGTTCTGGCCGTTTAGCCGTACCAATTACCCCAAACAGTTTCACGACGTGCTGGGCACGGGCCGCTCCATGCTGCAAGTCACGGTGGAACGCTTCGCCGGACTTTGCCCGCCCGAAAACGTGTTCGTGGTGACCAACCGCGACTACACGGCCCTGGTGCACGAGCACTTGCCCCACCTGCCGGTCGACCAGATTCTGGGCGAACCCATCGGGCGCAACACGGCCCCTTGTATTGCCTACGCCAGCTACCGCATCGCCCAGCGCGACCCCCAGGCTACCATCATCGTGACGCCTGCTGACCACGCGGTGCTCAACGAGGACGAGTTCCGGCGCGCGATGGCCGTGGCCGTGGCTGCCGCCCGCGACCACAACGTGCTTGTGACACTTGGTATCCACCCCTCGCGTCCAGATACCGGCTACGGCTATATCCAATACCTTGACGGGTATGATATGCCCGATTGTCAATTGCACAAGGTGAAGACTTTCACCGAGAAACCTGATCTGGAACTGGCTAAGAAATTCGTCGACAGCGGCGATTTCCTCTGGAATTCGGGCCTATTCGTGTGGCGTGTCGACATTATTCTGCACGCCTTCCGGCAGTATCTGGGCGACATTGCCGAGGTGTTTGAGGAGGGGGCCGCTGCGCTCGGTACCCCACACGAAGAAGGGTTCATCAGCGAAGCCTATTCGCGCTGCCCCAACATCAGCATCGACTACGGCGTGATGGAAAAGGCCGATAACGTATACGTGCTGCCCGCCGACTTCGGCTGGAGCGACGTGGGCACCTGGAACTCGCTCCACCGCATCGGCCACCAGGACGAAAACGGCAACATGGTGAGCGGCGACGTGATGCTGTACGACACCACCGGCTGCGTTATCAAAACACCGTCGGAACGACTCGTGGTGGTGCAGGGCCTTGAAGACTACATCGTGGCCGAGTACGACAACGTGCTGCTCATCTGCAAGCGCAGTGAAGAGCAGCGTGTAAAGGAATTCGTGGCCGACGTAAAGGCGAAAAAGGGCGTGGGATATAATTAATTTATTGGGGCCTTTTCTCCAAACACAGGGCCCTAACAATGCAACAAAAAAGCCCGCTGACCAGCGGGCTTTTTTGTTATTCTACCAACGAATCCATCGAATGAACTGGTCAAATTTTCAATACCTAATTCACCTGGGTACTGCCTATAAAATTCTGGTACACGCAATTGTTGGAGACAATACTTAAAAATAAATAATTGACTTGCGCGGTCAAATTCGATGCGAAGGGGCTTCGTATCCGAACTTAAACGGATTACAGTTGCTGATAATGAAGTTACAGCGAATAGGCGTTGGGAAAACTCAGTCGATTTAATATGTTGGACCAGGGCCAGTAAACGGTCATGGCCCCAGCCGTGCTCATTTAAATCAGCATAATGACTTTCGATGGATTCCCAAGATTGGGCGTTTACTTGGCCCATCAGGTCAAGCTGATTGCCGCTGACGCGCAACTTCAAACAGCATAATCCCCGCCGCAACCGACACATTGAGCGACTGAATCTGCCCAGTCATCGGCACTTTCAAGCGCACATCGGCCAGGCGCAGCAATTCGGGGGCGATGCCGTCTTCTTCCGAGCCCATGAGGACGGCCACGGGGCCCGAAAAGTCGACGTCGGCCGCGCCCACGGCCTCGTCGGCTTTCTCGGAACAGGCCACTACCGTCACGCCCGACTGTTGGAGGAAGCGAATGGTGTCTTGCAAGTTGGCTTCGCGGCACACGGGCAGCAGGTTGAGGGCCCCGGCGGAGGTCTTGAGGGCGTCGCCGTTGATTTGAGCCGCTCCGTGGGAGGGAACCACCAAAGCTTGCACCCCCAGGCACTCGGCGGTGCGGGCAATGGCCCCGAAGTTGCGCACGTCGGTGATGCGGTCGAGCAACAGCAGAAAGGGCACTTTGCCCTCTTCGAACAAGCCGCTAAGCAAGTTGTCGAGCGGTGCGTAGTCGATGGGCGACACGAAAGCCACCGCGCCCTGGTGATTTTTGCGGGTGAGGCCGTCGAGCTTTTCAACCGGCACTTGCTGCACCTGAATACCGGCCGCACGGGCCAGGGTTGAGATGTCGCCCACGAGGCTGTTTTTAGTGCCGCGCAAAAGGAAAATCTTTTCCAGCGTGCGGCCCGCGTTTAGCGCCTCCAGGATGGGGCGCAGGCCAAACAGCATGTCGATGCTGCGGTTTTGCTGCGGGGCGCGGTTTTCGTAGCGGGAGCGGTCGTCGTCGCGCTCCGGTCGCTCTTGGCGGAAGGGCGGGCGTGGGGCGGCGCTCCGGCGATCGTTGCCCACGGGCTGGTCGTCGCGGTTATTGCTGCCGCCGCGGCCCCGGGGCCGGGCGCGCTCGTCGTCCGCTAGCCCCTCAGCCGCGCCGCGGTCGGGCCGAAACTGCTTGGGCGTGACGGGCCGGTTATCGGCGTCGTAAAAGCGGCGGCCTGCTACCGGCCGCTGGGGTCGGTTGGGACGCTCGGGGCGGTCTGTCCTGTTCTCCATTGCTGCACAGCGCCGTACCAGAGTTTTTCGTACTCGGGGTGGCGCACTAATTCGTAATTATCAGGCGCAAAGGTACTCGGCCGGGGCCGGAAGCTGAAGGTGAGGGGGCCGCTGGGCCCTACTTGGGCGTAACTCCACTCCTCGTCGCCGGTAGCTAGGCGGCGCACGCCTTGGGGTGGGCCCAGCACTACATATAGCAGGCCTCGGTCGGTGAGAAAGCCGGCTTTGTGGGCGGTGAAGAGGCGATTAGCGGCCGCCACGCGGCCGTAGTAGCTGCGAATGAGAGCTTTGCCGGTGGCTTGGTTGTCGTGCGCAGCTCCCAGCCAAAACTCATCTACGGCGCGCTTAGAATCGGCTGCGCCGGTTAGGCGCCGATGCTCGGCCGTGCTGGTGAGGTAGCGCAGGGGCTCTATGAGTTGGCTGGCGGTGCGCAGGTTGGGGTAGTCGCTGTTGGCTATCAGTAAGCCCATCGTGCGCGGGGCTTGGTCCCCGACGCCGCCGACGCGCAGGGCCAACAAACTCGGTTCGTCGCAGCGCAGTAGCTGCCCCGTGCGGGCGAAGACGGAGTCGAGTAGGGGTAAGGTGGGAGGGCCCCCAGCGGCGGTCGCGGGGTTCGCCATGGGCGGCAGGGCTGGGGTGGGCGGCACTGCGTAGCGCCGCAGTCGGACGGGCTGAATCAGTCCGTAATTATCCATCCGAAACATCTCGCCAGCCCGCACATAGGAGCGCAGCAGCGGCAACCCGGCCGAATCGGTGACCACGAACGGCCGGTCCAGGCGCTCGGCTGTGAGGGCCAGCCAAGTGGAGTTGGCCGCGTCTTGGGCGGCGGTGGGCGGCCCCACGGGCCCGGTTTGGATTTGCAACACGGTGCCGGCTGGCACCCGCGTCGCCGCCACGCAGAAGCTGGCCCGGGTGCCGCCGGTAGCATCGGGCCGCAGGTGCTGCTGTCGGCGCGGAATGCTGTCCTGCCACAGCGGGGCGGGGGCTTCGTAGTTGGCCCAGGCCGTTACGCGTAAGCGCCGGCTGGGCACCGCCCCCCCCCCGGCGGGCAGGCGTACGTACAGGCGAAGGCTATCCCCTTCGCGGCGGGTCTCCACCATCACGCGCGGTACATCGCGGTAGAGGCCGGCAAAGTCGGGGTGGGGCAGCGACTGGGCCACAGCCAACTGCAAGGACAGCCCAGTCAGGGCCAGCTCCCAGAGGAAAAATCGGTTCATGCTGGCGTTAACGTGGTTGATGTGCCAAAAATATACCAAAGGCCGGCCCGCATCGCTGCAAGCCGGCCTTTGGTTTTCAATACTGAGCTACTACCGCCGGTCTTGCAGGTAAGGTTGCAGCACCGCGAAGGCCCGCTGGGCCCGCACAGTGTCGCCGGCTTGCTGAGCGGCGCGGTACACGTTCTGAAGGTTGATGAGGTGCAGGCGCTGGTCGTAATCAAACAAGCTGCCGTCGGGGCGGCCGGCGTAGAACGATAGCATCTGGGTGGCGCGGCGTGTCATGGTGTCGAGCATTTCGTCGGCACGCGCCTTCTCGCCGCCCGCGATGAGGGCCGGTACCAGCAGCGGCGAGTAGTAGTCGTAGGGAATGGCCTTGTCGGGCATCACCTGCAAACAGAAATCGGCCACTTCCTTCGCTTTGGCCTTGTCACCTTTACCGAGGTAAGTATTGGCGAGGCGAGCAAACTTGTCGCGGTAGTTCGACGGGAATTTTAAGTTATTCTCGTCGTAAAAAATCTTGTCGTTGGTCAGACCCCGGTAGCTAAAGGCTTTCACCAACTTCTGGTAATTGAGGTCGGTTTCCACAAAACCTTCGTCGCCTTGGGGCGTGTAGTTGGGGTCTTTCAGCGGCAGCAGGCGGTAGGCCAGCCCTTCGAGTTGAAAGTAGGGCTGTAGGTTCATGTAGTCGCTGGGGGCCACTGTGGAGCTGAAGTAGATGGGCCGCTTCCAGTTGTTGGTGGCAATCATGTCCAGAATCACCAGGTTCTTCTTCTCAATGCCGCGCTTGCCCATGCTCCACTCCATGCGAGGCACCAGCTGCTTGCGGCGGTCGTTAGGAATCAGACCCAATTGCTTGAACGCCGCTGTGTCGATGGGCAGGTAGAAGTTTGGCGTCGGGAACGACATCACGTTGGGGCCGTTCTCGCTGTATTGCACCTGCAGCAGCGGATTATTCTGCTGGATGAGCTGGATGAACTGCTTCACGTCTACGTCCTTCACGGCCGGGTTCTGAGCGAAAGGCAGGATGTCGTTGGTGCCCTGCACGTAAGCCTTGTCGGGCATGCTTATGGGCAGCGGCTGCGAGAGGTACGAGCGGCGCTTCATCTGCTGGATGTACCAGTCGGTGTTCAGGTAGCTGAGTACGGCCACGCGCACGTCGGTGCGGACGCCCTCCACCTCCTGGGCGTACCAGAGTGGAAACGTATCGTTGTCGCCGTTGGTGAATAGGATGGCGTTTGGCGCGCAGCTATTCAGTAGGTTTTTAGCTGAATCAACGGAGTTGTAGCGGCCTGATCGGTCGTGGTCGTCCCAGCCCTGGGCCATCAAGATGCCGGGCGCCAGCAAGCCCAGGGCCAGGGCCACGGCGGCCCGGGGGCCGTCGGCTTTCACTACCGAGCGCAGCAAATCGGCAATGCCCAGCACGCCCAGACCAATCCAAATAGCGAAGGCGAAGGTGGCCCCAGCAAAAGTGTAGTCCCGCTCGCGCGGCTCCAGCGGCGGCTGGTTGAGGTAGACGATGATGGCCAAGCCCGTGAGCAGGAATAGTAGTCCCACCACCAGCGCGTCCTTGCTATCGCGCCGGCTCTGGAAAAATAAGCCGATGAGCCCCAGAATCAGCGGGATAGCGAAGAAGTTATTGTGCGCCTTGCTCATGCCGATGCGCTCGGGCAGGGCCTGGCGGCCCGGGCTAAAGGGCGTGAGGGCCCCCGCCTGCTGCACGTCCGACTCGCGCCCTACGTAGTTCCACATGAAGTAGCGCCAGAACATGTGCCCCATTTGGTAGCGGAACAGGAACGATAGGTTTTGGCCCATCGTCGGCTTCACACCTTCTTGAATGTCAACCCATTTTTTATATTCCTGAATGTGGGCCGGCTCGTAGCTGTAGAGGCGCGGCAGCAGCATTTTGTCCTCGTCGCGGTAGCCGGGTTCCTGCTGGCGGGGCAACACTTCGTCGTAGGTGCCGGTGGCGGCGTTGCGGGCGTAGCGCGGTGCCCCCTCCTCGTAGTGGTCAGGCTGCGCGTTGAACTGAGGGCCGTAGAGCAGGGGCCGAGAGCCGTACTGCTCGCGCTTGAGGTAGCTCACGAAGCTCAGTACATCTTCAGGGTCGTTCTCGTTGATGGTGGGGTGGTATGACGAGCGGATGGGCACGATGAGGTAGCTCGAATACCCAATCAAGATGAAGGTGAAGCACAGCATGACTGTGTTCAGCAGTTGGCTTTTGAACTTAAAGGAGAGCCGAAACCCGTACACAATCAGGCCAATAAGCAGTGCGACGAAAATAACCAGGCCCGTGTTGAACGGCAGGCGTACAGTATTCACGAAGAATACTTCGAAGTAGCCTGCCAGCGTGGGCAGCCCCGGGATGATGCCCACCAGCACCGAGGTCAGCAGCACTAGGCACACGCCCATTACCACCAGCACGCCCTTGAAATTGGGATTGGCGTTGCGGCGATAGTAATAAATGAGGCCCAGGGCCGGCAGCGTGAGCAGGTTGAGCAAGTGGACGCCGATGCTGAGGCCGATGACGTAGGCAATCAGCACGATCCACTTGTCGGAGTCGGGCTCGGCGGCGTGGCCTTCCCACTTTAGCATCAGCCACACCACGGCCGCGGTGCAGAGCGACGACATGGCGTACACCTCTCCCTCGACGGCGTTGAACCAGAACGAATCGGTGAAGGTAAACGCTAGGGCCCCAATGGCCCCCGCGCCCAGAATAAGTAAGGTTTCGGCTCCGGTGGGTTCCTCAGTGGGCGTGTTCACGGCCGAGCGCCGCAGTACCAGCTTGCTGGCCATGCGCGTGATGATCCAGAACAAAAACAGCACGGTGAAGGCGCTGCTCAGCCCCGACAAGGCGTTGATTAGCACGGCCACTTTGGTGGTATCGCCGAACGAGAACAGCGAAAATAGCCGCCCCAGTAGTAGGAAAGTAGGGGCCCCGGGCGGATGCGGCACCAGCAGTTTGTAGGCGCAGGCAATGAACTCCCCGCAGTCCCAGAACGAAGCCGTGGCCTCGAGGGTGCTGAGGTAGGTGGCGGCAGCAATGGCAAACACGAGCCACCCGACCAGGTTGTTTAATCGTTGAAAACGCATAAAAAAAGTAGTGCGGCCTGTACCGTCGGGGCCCGCGGAAAAAGCGAAAAGAGCGGGGCGGGGCAAGGAAAGTTCAAAAGTAGGCACAGCGGCGGCGGCGCCCGCCCGGACTGCCCCGAAGTGCCACGGTCATAAACACCGAAAGCAGCCAGGGGCTGCTTTCGGGTAACTAGGAAATATAAGGGGGGTGGCCAGTACCGGGGTCCGGTCGTCAGTTCTGCAAAACCAAGCGCTTGGCACTAGCTACTTTGCCGTCGACGATGAGGCTGTAGAAGTACAGCCCGCCGGGCAGGTCGGTCAGATCCAAGGGCATGCCCGTGACGGTGAGGTCGGGGCGCAAGGCCACAGATCGGATTTCCTGGCCGATAACGTTGCTCAGGCGCAACTCGTAATTGTGCCCCGGCCGCTGGCGCAGCTGCACGGTTACGTAGCCGCGACTGGGGTTAGGGAAAAGATTCAAGGCTAAGGCGGCTAGGCCGCCTTCGGTGGGGGTAGGCTGGGCTTGCACAGTGATGATGCCCCGCATGCCGCCGGTCGCGGATCCGTGTACCGTGCAATGGTAGGGGTACACGCCGGCCTTGCTGAAGGTGATTTTTTTACTGCTGTTGTCGGCATTCAGCGGGAACGTGTCCCAAGCCGCGGGCGAGCTGTCCGACATGGTAGGATGGCTGGAGGTGCCGTTCACGTAGCTCCATGTCACAGCATCACCCACCTTGATGGTGACAACGCCATTCTGATATTCGTTGTCAACCACCGTGATGGTGACGTCGGCGGCCCAAGCCGGGACCCGGCCTAGGCTGATAACGGCTAAAAGCAGAAAAAAGTGAGTAAAGATTTTCATCGCAAGACAAAAATAGAGGTGACTAACTGCTTGATCGTTTAAATGTACAGGGCACTTGGTCTAATGTTTTGCTGCCCATAAGTTAATTTATCCCAATCACCGTGCCTTACTTCTTGCTACTCGGAATTTTCCCCGCTAAGGTTGCCTACGCATAGCGAATTTCTTGCAGCCCGAACCAGCGCACCGACCCCCCAATCTCTACGGCCAGCCGGCCGTCTTCGCCCACGCCCACAATCTGGCCGCTGACGCGCTGGCCGGCAACTTCGTAGGTGTAGAGCTCTTGGTAGCGGTAGAGCGCCTGCAGGTAGGCCTGGCGTAGGGCTCCCACCCGGCCGGCGCGTAACTGGAGGTAGCGGCGCTCCAGGCATTCGAGCAGGTGGGCTGCCAGCGGGCCCAGGTCGTAGGCCCTACCGGTAAGGCCGGCTAGCGAAGTAGCCGTAGGTGCCTCAAAGCCCAGCTGGTTCACGTTCAGGCCGATGCCCACCACACTGTGCTGGATTTGCTGGCCGCTCAATGCGTTTTCAATTAAAATGCCGCCCAGCTTTTGGGGGCCGTAGTAGAGGTCGTTGGGCCACTTCACGCGCAGAGCAGAGGAGGGCCCCAGCAGGGCGGCGGCCCAGTCGTGCACTGCTAGGGCCACCGCTTGGCTGAGCAAAAATTGCTGGCCGGCGTCGAGAAAAGTGGGGAACCACACCACCGATAACGTCAGGTTTTCGCCGGCGGCGGCTTCCCAGCGGTTGCCGCGCTGGCCCCGGCCAGCGGTCTGGTGGTCGGTGGCCACGGTGCAGCCTTCGCTGGCCCGGTTTTCGCCAAGTAGGTGCTGAGCCTCCGCGTTGGTGGAGCCGCAGGCGGGAAGCCAGATCAATTGCTGGCCCGTGAATAGGGTTTGGGGACGAATTTCCATCACCTTTGTTATGTAACTTGCATTGAGGGCGACGGTATACCGCCGCTCAAACCTAATTATACCTTATGAAAAGCACCTTGGTCCGGCAGGATTCGGACACATTGGCAGACATCGTAGTGCGCGGCATGCAGGAGAAAAAAGCTTCCGACATCGTGGTACTCAATTTAAAAGAGCTGAAAAATGCTGTTGCCGACTATTTCATCATTTGCTCGGCCAATTCCGATACCCAGATTGATGCGGTAGCCCGTTCGGTGGAAGAAGAAGTCGAGAAGCTGACCGGCGAGTACCCGTGGCAGACGGAGGGCCGCACCAACCGCGAGTGGGTGTTGCTCGACTACGTTGACGTAGTAGTGCACGTATTCCTGCGCGACCGCCGCAAATTTTATTCCTTAGAGGAATTGTGGGGCGATGCCCAAATTTCATACATCGAAGAAATGACGGCTTAGCACGGGCCATTCGCTGCTTTTTTGAGCATTTCCGGGATAGATTTTGTTGCCGTCCGTGTTGTACAGGCGGCGGGGCATCCAACGAAACGGCGGCCGGCCGGTTTATGCAGAATAAAACCGACTGGCTGCCGTCTACCTGTGGGCAAGGTGCCGTTCCAACCTCGAAATTCGTGCTTTCTAACCTAGTGTCTTATGTCTGATAAACTGCCTAACGGCACCAACAAGCGCAAAAAGCCGCTGCCAAACCCCACGCCCCGGCCGGGGATGCAGCTTTGGGTACTGGCCGGCTTACTAGTGTTCATGTTCGGGGCGATGTTCGTGAGCAACGTCAACGCGCCCGCCAAAATCAATCAACAGCGGTTCGAGCAAATGCTGGCCGCTGGCGACATCGAAAAAATTACGCTCGTCAACGAGAAAGAAGTCGACGTGTCGCTCACGCCGGCCGGCCTGGGCAAGAGCGAGTACCAGCGGGAGCTAGTGCGCAAGTCGCCGTTTGGCGTGAGCGGCGACGCGCAGTTTTACTTTCCCATCGTCGATGCCAAACTGTTTCAGGAAAATCTCGACCAGTTGCAAAAAGACGTGCCTTCGCCCCGGCGGCTGGCGCTCAACATCGAGTCGCGCGAAGGCTTGAGTGACTTCGTAGGCAAGTGGGGCCTGCTGGCGCTGCTACTAGTGGGTTTCTTGTTCATGATGAAGCGCATGGGCGGAGCCGGGGGTCCCGGCGGCCAGATTTTCAGCATCGGCAAGAGCCGCGCCGCGTTGTTTGAAGGTGGCGACAAAGTAAAGATTACCTTCAAGGACGTAGCGGGGCTGGAAGAAGCCAAGGAGGAAGTGCAGGAGATTGTGGAGTTCCTCAAAAACCCGAGCAAGTTCACTGTGCTCGGTGGCAAGATCCCGAAGGGGGCCCTGCTGGTGGGTGGTCCCGGTACTGGCAAAACCCTGATGGCGAAGGCCGTAGCTGGTGAAGCCGACGTGCCGTTCTTCTCGCTTTCGGGTTCCGACTTCGTGGAGATGTTCGTGGGTGTGGGCGCGGCTCGGGTGCGCGACCTGTTCAAGCAGGCCAAGGCCCCGTGCATCATCTTTATTGATGAGATCGACGCCGTGGGCCGCACGCGCAGCAAGGGCTCGATGCCTGGTGGCAACGATGAGCGCGAAAACACGCTGAACTCACTGCTGGTGGAAATGGACGGCTTCGGCACCGATTCGGGCGTCATCATTCTGGCCGCTACCAACCGGCCCGACACGCTGGATTCGGCTCTGTTGCGCCCCGGTCGTTTCGACCGTCAAATCAGCATCGACAAGCCCGACATCAATGGCCGCACCCAAATTTTTAACGTGCACCTCAAGCCCTTGACGCTGGGCCCTGACGTGGACGCCAAGAAGCTCTCGGCTCAAACGCCCGGCTTTGCCGGCGCTGAGATTGCCAACGTCTGCAATGAGGCAGCCCTCATCGCTGCCCGCCGTGACAAAAAGATGGTCACTGATCAAGACTTTACCGACGCCATCGACCGTGTAATTGGGGGTCTGGAAAAGAAAAACAAAATCATTTCGCCCGGCGAGAAGCGCATCGTAGCGTACCACGAAGCCGGCCACGCCATTGCGGGCTGGTTTTTGGAGCACACCGACCCGCTGGTGAAGGTAAGCATCGTGCCTCGCGGCGTGGCCGCGCTGGGCTACGCGCAGTATCTGCCCAAGGAGCAGTTTCTATATAACACCGAGCAGCTCACCGATGAGATGTGTATGGCCCTGGGCGGCCGCGCCGCTGAGGAGCTGGTGTTTGGCAAGATTTCGACCGGCGCGCTGAGCGACCTAGAGCGCATCACTAAAATGGCTTATTCCATTGTGACGATGTACGGCATGAACGCCAAGCTCGGCAACGTGTCGTTCTACGACTCAAAGGGCCAAAACGAGTACGGTTTTTCGAAGCCCTATTCGGAAGCCACTTCGCAGATGATCGACGAAGAGGTGCGCACCATCATTGAAAATGCATATGTCCGCACCAAGGAACTGCTGACCGAGCGCCGCCACGAGTTGGAAGTGGTAGCCAAAGAACTGTTGGAGAAGGAAGTGCTGCTGCAAAACGATTTGGAACGCCTTGTGGGTAAGCGTCCCTTCGGTGGCCAGACCAACTACCAGGCTCACATGGCGGGTACCGACCGCAGCGAGACCGCCAGCGAAGTGAAAAATGAGCACGCCGCCGTCATCGGCGATGATCTGCCCGAACTGCACCTGCCCGGCCTCGACAACGGTAACTCTTCCGAAGTGGGAGCACCCAGCGGCAGCGCGGTAGCCGGTGCGTAGCGCCAGCATTTGTTTGAGGTCAATCAAAAGCCCGTTCCCGGTAAGGGGGCGGGCTTTTTGATTGTAGTAGGATGAAGATTTGGGTTATTACCCACTCAAACAATACGGGCGGGTCGGGCTTATCTTCGCCTCTCTAGTTCGCTCTACTTATGGTTTCTGACTCTTCTGCCGCTACGGCGCGCGCCGCTGTGCTGGCCCGTATCCGCCAAGGGCTGGCGCAGCCCGCGCCACAGCCCCCACGCCCTGATTTTGGGGCCCCAGTACACCCGCCGCTGCCCGCCGACTTGGCTGTGGTCTTCGCTGAGAGCTTTGCGCGGGTAGGCGGCGAGTTTTATTACTGCGCTTCCGAAGCGCACTTCACCGCTCAACTGGGGGCCTACTTGCAAGAGCAGCAAATTGGGCGTCTTTTTGCCTGGGAGCCAGCGGTGCAGGCCGCGTTGCGAGCGGGCAACGTGCCGTTCGTGGCCGATGAAACAGATTTTCTGTCCCACGCCGATGCGGGCCTTACTACCTGCGAGGTTTTGGTGGCTCGCACCGGCAGTTTGCTGGTAGCCCCCGCCACGGCCAGCGGCCGCCGCCTCAGCATCTACCCCGACCAACACCTAGTGCTGGCCCGCGCTAGCCAAGTCGTGGCCGAGATTGGCGACGCGCTGCGGGTGCTGCAAGCCCGCTACGGCAGCGCGATGCCCTCCATGGCTTCGCTCACCACCGGCCCTAGCCGCACCGCTGACATCGAAAAAACCTTGGTATTGGGGGCCCACGGTCCGCGCCGACTAGTATTGTTTCTGCTCGACGATGCGCCCGACGTCGTTGCCCTCGACCCTGCATGAGCAGTTTGCCCCAGACCCTGCCCCCGCTGGCTCTGCCGCCCGGCCGCAGGGTGTATTTCGCTTCTGATTTTCACTTGGGGGCCCCCGACGCGGCTACGTCGCTGGTCCGGGAGCGGCGCATCGTGCGCTGGCTCGACATGGCTGCCCGCGACGCGGCGGCCATCTACCTGGTGGGCGACCTGTTCGATTTCTGGTTCGAGTACCGCCACGCCGTACCGCGCGGCTTCGTGCGCTTGCAGGGTAAATTGGCTGAGCTGACTGATGCCGGCCTGCCGGTGTACATCTTCACCGGTAACCACGACCTATGGATGTTCGACTATTTCACCCAGGAGTTGGGTATTCCGATTTTGCGTGCGCCGGTGTCGCAGCAGATTGGCCACCAGCTGTTTCACATTGGCCACGGCGACGGGCTGGGGCCCCGAGACCACAGTTACAAGGCCCTGAAAAAAGTCTTCACTTCGCCGCTGGCGCAGTGGCTCTTTGCTCGGCTGCACCCCAACCTGGGCATCGGCCTGGCTAGCCGTTGGAGCCGCCGTAGCCGCATCCAGAACGATTTGGCCGAGGCCAAATACTTTGGCGAGGACGAGTGGCTGCTCGTGTACTGCCGCGCGCTGGAGGCCCGTCAGCACCACGATTACTATATTTTTGGCCACCGCCACTTGCCCCTCGACGTGGTCGTGGGGCCCCACAGCCGCTACCTCAACCTGGGCGAATGGGTCAATTATTGCTCCTACGCCGCGTACGATGGCGACGACCTGGCCCTGCGGTACTTTGAGCAATAAAATTTCCCTGATGGCCCTGCTGCTAGCCCACGCCGGGCTGGCTGGGGCGCAAGCCACGGTGCCGGCCGCCGCCTCCGTGGCCCCGGCAGCCGTGGCGGCGCCCATCGAGGCACCGCGCACCGGGGCCCTGGCTCCAGCGGCGGGGCCCTGGGCCCTGGTGCGCACCCTGCGGCTGCCCAACCCTGGCGCGGCGTCGCTCGACCGGCGCGGGGGCCTGTACGTGGCCGATGCCGACAACAACGTGCGCCAGTTTGGGCCCGAAGGGCTGCCGTTAAACACTTACGCGCCGCCCCAGCCCGGCCACGTGGCCGAACTTGAAGCCTGGAACTTCACTAATACCCTGGTTTTTTACGACGACCGCCAGCAGCTCGTCCTGCTCGACCGCTTCCTGACGCCCCTGAGCGAGTTGCGGCTGGCCGACTACCTCGACGGTACGGTGCGCGCTGCCACCCTGGCCCCAGATAATCACATCTGGCTGCTTGACGAGAGCACGCTTGCCCTGCGCGAATTCGACCCCGGTACCTTACGCTTGGTGCAAAGCACGCCGCTTGATTTGCTCATCGGCCGCACGCGGCCCGATTTCCGCTTTATTCGGCAGTACCAAAACAACATCTATCTAGTAGACAAAACTACCGGCATTTACGTGTTCGACAACTTAGGCAGCTATAAGAAAAAGCTGTCCCTGCCGGGCCTAAGCACGGTTGGGTTTCGGGGCGACGAACTGTATTACTTGGCCGGCAATGAGCTGCGGTTTTTTCACCTGTACAACCTGACTGAGCGTACGGTGGCCCTGCCGTCCGACGCCGGGGCCCTGTGCCAGGTATTGGTGGGCGAAAAATTTGCCTACCTGTTTACGGCCCAGGGCGTGGCCGTGTACCGGCTGCCGTAGGGCCCTGGGGTAAGCTCGGCACTGGTAATCCGATGGCTGGCTGGGTCGTTGGCAAAGGAGAGACTTTATCCCTTTCCTTCTTCCAAAACCAACCCTTGATGCTATGAAGGCTCTAGTGACTCATGGTGCGAAAGACGCGCGCGTTGATTCCGTCGACGACCCCAAAGTAGAGGAGGTGCGCGACGCTATCATCCGCGTGACCAGCACGGCCATCTGTAGCTCGGACTTGCACAGCTACAACGGCAGCATTCCGCAGTCCCGGCCCATGGTACTGGGCCACGAGTTCATGGGCATCGTGGAGGAAGTGGGTAAGGGTGTTGGCAACAAGCTGAAGGTAGGCGACCGGGTGGTGCTCTTCCCCGTGGCCTGCGGTACATACTACTTCTGCAACCACAAGCTGCCCGGCCACTGCGGAAATTCTAACCCCGAGCACTACGGCCCCGAAGGTGGCTTGCTGACCGAAAAAGGCGGGGCCCTGTTCGGCTACATCGACATCTACGGCGGCTACAACGGCGGCCAAGCCGAGTACGTGCCTTACGCCGACTACGGGCCCCGCGTCATCCCCGATTCGCTCACCGACGGACAGGTCCTGTTCCTGACCGACATCTTCCCGACCGGTTACTCCGGTATCAACTAGGCTGAGGTGAAGGGCGGCGAGACTATCGCCATTTTCGGGGCGGGCCCCGTGGGCATCATGGCCGCCAAATCGGCGTGGCTGCGCGGCGCCGCCCAGGTGGTTATCGTCGACACCCAGCAGTACCGCCTCGACAAAGCCAAACAGGCGGCCAACGTCGAAACTATCCGGTGGGAAGACACTAAGTTGACCGTTGAGCAGATCCGGGCCATGAGCGACGGCCGCGGGACCGACGTGTGCGTGGAGTGCGAGGGCTTCGAGTCCGACTGCGACCTGCTTGACCGGGCTAAGTCCGTGGTGAACCTGGAAAAAGGCTCCGACAAGGTGTTGCTGGCCTGCATGAGCGCCGTGCGCCACGGCGGCACCGTTACGGTGCCGGGCGTATACTCCTCGCCGTTCGACGACTTTCCGGTACATCAGTTCTTCGACAAGGGCATCAAAATCTACGGCAGCTAGGCCCTGCCCACAAGCACATCGACAAGCTGCTCCAATACGTGATTGATGGCAAAGTGAAGCTCGACGACATCATCACGCACCGCTTGCCTCTGAGCGAAGCTGCACATGGCCACGGTATCCTCCGCAACAGGAAAGACAACTGCGTGAAGGTGGTGCTGACGTCCTGATCGGCGCAATCAAACACTAAAGCGAAGGCCCCGCGCGGCAAACTTAGAAGCAGGTTCGCCGCGCGGGGCTTTCGTTCTACTAGGCACAAACTAATTTCTATTGAAAAGAACTTCGTCCCTGGTCCGGGGCCCTGTCCGCGAGCAGCCGGCCCGGGGCCCTGGTTCGGCAACCTTTCGGCCTGCCGAATCGATTATCTTTGCTAGATTCCGAATCTTCTGCGGCCCGGATAAAGCGCTGCCCCACGATATATATTTTCAGCCTCATGGCTTGTACAACTTGTTCATCCGGCGGCGGCTGTTCCACCAGCTCGGTAGGCGGCTGCGGCTCCAAAGGGGGTTGCAGCAGCGGCTGCACCCGCCTTAACATATTTGATTGGCTGGCCGACGTGGCCGTGCCCGACTCTTTCGCGGGCTTCGACATGGTGGAAATCCGCTTTAAGGGCGGCCGCAAAGAGTTCTTTCGCAACGCCGACCGCCTGCCGCTCGTCACTGGCGACGCCGTGGTGGTGGACGCCACCGGTAGCGGCTGGCACCTGGGCCACGTCTCGCTCAAGGGCGAGCTGGTGCGCCTGCAAATGCGCAAAAAGAAGGTGGCCGCCGATGCCAAAGACATCCGCAACATCCTGCGCATCGCCACGCCCGACGACGAGGAGCGTTGGCAGGCCGTGCGCGACCTCGAAAACACTACCATGTTTCGGGCCCGGGCCGTGGTAGGCGAGTTGCGCCTGCGCATGAAGCTGAGCGATGTAGAGTACCAGGCCGACCGCACCAAGGCCCTATTTTTCTACTCGGCCGAGGACCGGGTAGACTTCCGGGAGCTAATCCGGCGGCTGGCCGACGAGTTTCGGGTGCGGGTAGAGATGCGCCAGATTTCCTTGCGCCAAGAGGCCGGCCGCATTGGCGGCATCGGCGTGTGCGGGCGCGAACTGTGCTGCTCAACCTGGCTCACCGACTTTAAAACCGTGAGCACAACGGCCGCCCGTTACCAAAACCTGAGCCTCAACCCCCAGAAACTGGCCGGCCAGTGCGGTCGCCTCAAGTGCTGCCTTAACTACGAGCTTGACGCCTACCTTGATGCGCTAAAGGATATTCCGCAGGTGCAGCGCCCCCTGCAAACCACCCGGGGCGAGGCTTTTTTGCAGAAAACCGACATCTTCCGCCGCCGCATGTGGTTTGCCATTAAGGGCGACAATAATTGGGTGATGCTTGAAGCCAGCCGCGTGCGTGAGCTGCTCGAAGTGAACAAGCGCGGCGAGAAAATCGAAAGCCTGCTACCCCCCCGCGAAGAAGCGCCCGAGCCCGAAGTATCGGCCATCGTGGAAGGGTCACTCGACCGCCTCGACGACCAGATCAAATCTGCCGGCAAGCGCAGCAAGCGCAAGAAAATTAAGTCCGAGGGTCCCGCCAGCAGCGCCGAAACTGCCGCCCTGCGCTCGCCTCGTGCCGAGCGCCCTATCCGTGAACCACGCGAGCAGCGGGAGCCCCGCCCGACGGCCCCCGACCGCGTCGACGAGATCATC
>JANPOR010000068.1:0-9582 GCA_031428075.1 Hymenobacter sp.
GCTGCTGCGCAAGTTCCAGGCATTTTTCCAGCTGTTGCAAGGCCTGCGCGTGCCCACCGAGTACGCCGATTTCGTGCCTGCTTCCGTGTTCGTGCTCGAAGTTGACCCAACCGAAGATATTGTTCCGTTCGAATACGATGATGACCTAAATACATTGGTGTTCAGCATTAAACTTGACAATTCGGTGCTGGTGGCCTGCCTTGTCGACATCGGCCTGATTGGCCAAGCCATGCGCCAGGTATACGCCGACGCCCAGCGCCCGCTGCACCCGGTGCAGGTGGCCGAGTTCAAGGCACGGGTGTACTACGGGGCCCATCTGCTGCACATGGTGCCCGATCTATACCCGCGCCACCCGCGCCCCGGCGACACCCACTTGGTATTCGATGCATTGATTGACGACGTGGGCGCTGCCATTTTCAACCCATGGGAAAATGCTGCTTACGCCCAGGCCTTGGCCGAACTGTGGCACCGCTGGGGCATCACACCGGCCGGAATTAACCGCGACCCTGCCCAGCCTCTAACCTTGCTGTACACCGCCAGCGGCCTGCCCCAGGTGCTACCGAGTTGGCCCCTCACTTCGGCTGTTGACTAATTGCTAGAGTAAACCATTCCTAATGCGTTTTGGCTACGGCGCGGTGCAATGGTATTTTTTTAATAGCTTACTGCTACAAAACCAGGAATTTGGAGTATTTTAACTGGTGTAAATCCTTGTCTGACAAATGAATTTGTAAAACCGAGTTTAAGTTTGCGCCTTGTTTTCATAGGTTTTAATTTTACGCTGCCCAATCTAGCACTTTCGCCCATGGACGCTTATTCATATATCGCCAACGCCGACGCAGCGGCCATCGAAACGCTGTACCAGTCTTACCAGCAAAACCCCGAATCGGTGGATTTTGGCTGGCGCAAATTTTTTGAAGGGTTCGACTTCTCCCAGCAGTTCCCGCCGGAAGGGGCGCCTGCTACTAATGGCAACGGCAACAGTGCGGCTTCTGCGCCGGCGGCCCCGGTAGCGGCTTGGGCCGGCCCCGTTGCGCCCCAGCTCGATGACTATGGAGTGTTGAACACCACCGCCTCAACCAACAATGCCCCCGCCAGCCTAATGGGTGGCGAAGCCGCGCCCGGCGATAAGGAAACAGCCGTGCGCAACCTCATTCACGCCTACCGCAGCCGGGGCCACCTGCGGGCCAAAACGAACCCTGTGCGCGAACGCAAGGACCGCCACGCCCGCCTCGACCTGCCCGATTTTGGCCTGAGCGACGCCGATCTGGACATGTCATTCCGCAACGGCGAAACGCTTGGCCTGGGGCCCCAAGCCAAGCTGCGCGAAATCGTCGCGGCGTTGGAAAAGATTTATACCGGCACCGTCGGCTTTGAGTACATGTACATGCGCGACCCGCAGGTGCTCGATTGGTTTCGCGAAAAGGTGGAGCGCGAGGCGCTGGCCTTCAACCCCGGCGTAGAGTACAAAAAGCGCATCCTTAACAAGCTCAACGAGGCCGTGGTGTTTGAGAACTTCTTGCACACCAAGTTCTTGGGACAGAAGCGGTTCTCGCTGGAAGGCGGCGAGACAACCATTCCGGCCCTGGATGCCATCATCGGCAAAGGAGCCGACTTGGGGGTGGAGGAAGTGATGATCGGCATGGCCCACCGGGGCCGGCTGAACGTGCTGGCCAACATCATGGGCAAAACGTACGAGCAGATTTTCTCGGAATTTGAGGGAACTGCCGTGCCCGATCTGACAATGGGCGACGGCGATGTGAAGTACCATATGGGGTTCTCGTCGGAGGTGAAAACAGCCAACGGTAAGAGAGTCAACCTCAAGCTGGCCCCCAACCCCTCGCACCTGGAAGCGGTGAACCCAGTGGTGGAAGGCTTCGTACGCGCCAAAATCGAGCACCAGTACGCCGACGACTACCACAAAATCCTGCCCATCCTCATCCACGGCGACGCGGCCCTGGCCGGGCAGGGCATCGGCTACGAGCTGACCCAAATGTCGCAGCTCGAAGGCTACAAAACCGGCGGCACGGTGCACTTTGTGATCAATAACCAAGTCGGTTTCACCACGGATTTTGAGGACGCCCGCTCGTCGATTTACTGTACCGATCTGGCCAAGATGATCGATGCGCCGGTGGTGCACGTGAATGGCGACGACCCGGAGGCCGTGGTGTTCGCGGCCCAGCTGGCCGCCGAGTACCGCCAGCAGTTCCACGCCGACATCTTTATCGACATGGTGTGCTACCGCCGCCACGGCCACAACGAGTCCGACGAGCCTAAGTTCACCCAGCCCACGCTCTACAACATCATCTCGAAGCACCAGAACCCGCGCGAGGTGTACAACGCTACGCTGGTGCAGCGCGGCGACGTAGACGCCGAGCTGGCTAACCAGATGGACAAGGAGTTCCGCGATACCCTCCAGGCCCGCCTCGACATGGTGAAGCAGAAGGCCTTGCCCTACAAGTACCAGGCCCTAGAAAACGAATGGCGCAGCTTGCGCCGCAGCACCCCGGAGGATTTTCACCAGTCGCCCGAAACCGGCATTTCGGCGGAAGCGGTGGAAAAAGTGGCCAAAGCCCTGACCACGATTCCCGACGGTTTCAAGCCCATCAAGCAGATTGATAACCTGCTAAAAGAACGCCGCAAGATGTTCTACGAAACCCGCGTGCTGAACTGGGCCGCCGGCGAACTGCTGGCCTACGGCTCGCTGCTGGCCGAAAACCACATCGTGCGGGTGAGCGGACAGGACTGCCAGCGCGGCACGTTTTCGCACCGCCACGCGGTGCTGCACGACGCCGAAACCTCGGCCCCTTACACTTCGCTTGACCATCTGGAGGGTCCCCACGAAAACCTGCGCATTTTCAATTCGCTGCTCAGCGAGTACGCCGTGCTGGGCTTCGAATTTGGTTACGGCATGGCCAACCCCACGGCTCTGGTGGTGTGGGAGGCGCAGTTTGGGGACTTCGCCAACGGGGCCCAAACGGTGATTGACCAGTTCGTGGTGAGCTCTGAAAGCAAGTGGCAGCGCATGAACGGCCTAGTGATGCTGCTGCCCCACGGCTACGAAGGCCAGGGCCCCGAACACTCCAACGCTCGCCCCGAGCGTTTCCTGCAGTTGGCAGCCGAAAACAACATTGTGGTCGCCAACATGACCACGCCCGCCAACTTTTTCCACGCCCTGCGCCGGCAGCTGACGTGGAGCTTCCGCAAGCCGTTGGTGGTGATGTCGCCCAAGTCGATGCTGCGCCACCCGCTGTGCGTGTCGCCGATCGATGAATTTATCGGCGGCCGTTTCCGCGAGGTGCTGGGCGACGACTTCGCCGACGCTAAGAAGGTGAAACGCGTGCTGCTATGTTCGGGTAAGATCTTTTACGATTTGCTCGACGAGCAACGCACCAGCGACCGTAAGGACGTGGCCATCGTGCGCGTAGAGCAACTACACCCTTTTCCGCAGCAGCAATTGCAGGCTGAGTTGGCCAAATATTCTAAAGCCAAGGTGTATTGGGTGCAGGAAGAGCCCGAAAACATGGGCTACTGGAACTACCTGCTGCGCTTCATGCGCCGCGACTTGGAAGAAGTGGTGGCGCGCAAGCCGTCGGCCTCGCCGGCCACGGGCTACAACAAAATTCACGTGCAGGAGCAGAAAGACCTCGTGGCCCGCGCCTTCGACAAGCCCAAGGCCACCGTGGCCACCGGCAGTATCAAGGAAACCACCGAAATTGCTAAGAAACAGGAGTAGTTGTGATAACCGAAGAACAAATCCAGGCCGTGGTGCACCGCATTGTTGAAGGCTACGCGCCGGACCAGATTATCCTGTTCGGCTCGTACGCTTACGGCACGCCCACGGAGGACCCGGACTTGGATTTACTCGTGATTAAGCGGGATGCGGAGATGAAGCGAGTCGAGCGCTCAATCGCCGTCTGGCAGCTGCCGTGGAACGCGGAATTACCACCGATGGATATCTTGGTTCGCACGCCTGCGGAGATAGTCAGAGCGGCCGGTATTGCTTATTCGGTCGCAACAACAGCCGTGCAACAAGGGAAACTTTTATATGCAGCTTAGCACACCCGAACAAAAGCGGGTGGAGATGTTCATTCGGATTGCTGACCGCGATATAGAGACAGCCGAATCGTTGATGCGGCATTCGCCCCATCTCTACGAAAATATTGGCTCCAGCTGCCAGCAAGCCGTAAAGGAGTAAGTCAAGGCCGTATTAATAGCTTTCAATTTGCTTGCTCCGTTCATCCACGTTTTAGTCAAGCTGCTTTATTCACTGGTTCAGGCATCGGTTATGTCAATTGATGCGACAGAAATAGCCGCTGCTGCCATGCTGCAAGATTTCGCCGTAGAGGGGCGTTACGCACCGACGAGGCCCCCGGCTACACCTCGGCCGTGCTGGACATGGCGTATCGGCTCCGTGATAAGCTGCATCCTCTGGCAATTGCCCTTTTAACTTAATTCTTCCAGACGCCTTTTGCCCCGTTGCCTATGTCCACCGAAATTAAAATCCCCGCCGTCGGCGAGTCCATCACCGAAGTGACCATTGCCAAGTGGCTCAAGCAAGACGGAGAGGCCGTAAAGCGCGACGAGGTCATCGCCGAGCTCGAGTCCGACAAAGCCACCTTCGAGCTGCCCGCCGAGACCGACGGCGTACTGAAAATCCGGGTGGCCGAAGGTGAAACCATCGGCATCGGCACCGTGATTGCCGAGCTTAATGGTGATGCTGAAGCCCCTGCTACCGCGTCAGCGCCCACCAGCCCTGCCGCTGATCCCCTGGCCCAAGGCGAAGAAAACCCCACGGCTAGCGACCAAGCGGGCTATGGCGGCAGTCCCGCCGACCGTCCCGGCGGTAACCCAGGGGCCCCGGCCGCTACGCCCGCCACCGGCGGCAGCGCGGTGGAAATGAGGATTCCAACCGTCGGCGAGTCCATTACCGAAGTGACCATTGCCAAGTGGCTCAAGCAAGACGGAGAGGCCGTAAAGCGCGACGAGGTCATCGCCGAGCTCGAGTCCGACAAAGCCACCTTCGAGCTGCCCGCCGAGGCCGACGGCGTGCTGCGCCACGCTGCTAAAGAAGGCGAAACTATCGGCATCGGGGCCCTCATTGCCCGCATTGAGAGCAGTGACGGAGCTGCCGCGCCGACGGCCCCCACACCAGCCGTTGCAGCCCCGGCCGCCGTGCCATTGGCCCAAGCTGCCGCGCCGGGCGCTGCCACCTACGCTACGGGCGTGCCCTCGCCGGCTGCCGGCAAAATCCTGGACGAAAAAGGCGTTGCCGCTGCCGACGTAGTTGGTTCGGGCCGTGACGGCCGCATCACCAAAGAAGACGCCCAAAATGCCCAGGCCCGGCCGGCTGCCCCCGCGCCGCAAGCTGCGCCGGCTTCAGCCCCTGCCACCGCAAAGGTCCCGACGGTCGCCCCGCAGCCGGGGGCCCCGGCTGGCAGCCGCGGCCAGCGCCGCGAGCGGATGAGCAACTTGCGCAAAACGGTGGCCCGCCGCCTAGTGTCTGTAAAGAATGAAACGGCTATGCTCACCACCTTCAACGAGGTGAACATGCAGCCCATCATGGACTTGCGTACCAAGTTTAAGGATAAGTTCAAGGAGAAGAACGGCGTGGGTCTGGGCTTTATGTCGTTTTTCACCAAGGCCGTATGCGTGGCCTTGAAGGAGTGGCCGGCCGTGAACGCCCAGATTGACGGCACTGATTTAGTGTACAACGACTTCTGCGATATCAGCATCGCCGTGTCGGCCCCCAAGGGCTTGGTGGTGCCCGTTATTCGCAACGCTGAGCAGCTTTCGTTTGATGGCATCGAGAAAGAAGTGGCGCGCTTGGCCGTCCTGGCCCGCGATAACAAGCTGACCATCGAGCAGATGACGGGCGGCACATTCACCATCACCAACGGCGGCGTCTTCGGCTCCATGCTGAGTACGCCCATCATCAACGCCCCACAGTCGGCCATTCTGGGGATGCACAATATCATTCAGCGCCCGGTAGCCGAAAACGGTCAGGTGGTGATCCGGCCGATGATGTACCTGGCGCTGAGCTATGACCACCGCATCATTGACGGGCGCGAGTCGGTTAGCTTCCTGGTGCGGGTGAAGGAGCTGCTCGAAGACCCTACGCGCCTGCTACTAGGCGTTTAATCCCCAACGGACAAGAGAAAACCAGCCTTTGAACAGCGGTTTTCGTTAAGGCTACGGCCCGGGCGCGCCTGCCCGGCCGTAGCCTTATTCATTTTATGAAAGACAAAAAATCGAAAGCCGCCCGCGCTGAACTCCGAAAAAACCCGAAGCTGCCGAAGCCGACCTCCACGTCCCGGTTCTGGCCCGCGCTGGGCTTGGCCACGCTGGCCGGGATGCGGGCCACCAGCGCCCCCACGTTCCTGAGCTATTACCTGAGCGGCCAGGCCCGCCCCAAGGGTTTGGTTAAATCACCGCTACGCTTCCTGCAAAAGCCCGCCGTGGCCAGCACCTTCAAAGGATTAATGGCCCTGGAGTTGGCCGCCGATAAAGCCCCAAACGGTGGCGACCGTACCGAGCCCCAGCAGGTGGCCGTACGCGCCGCGTCGGGGGCCCTGGCTGGGGCCACACTCTACCGCGCCCGCGGCGGCCGGGCCCTCAGCGGGGCCTTGGTAGGCGGCCTGGGGGCCGTCATTTCCACGTTTGCCAGCTTTTGGCTGCGCAAAACTATCAGCGAGCGGACCCATACCAACACGTCTATCGTGGGCGTGGGCGAAGATGCGCTGGTCGTGGCCGGCGGTTCGTTGTGGGCGCGGGTGCAGGCGGCGCAATAGCATGTGCGCACAGCGCTTGCAAACCCCAGCCTGCATCAAGGTAGGCTGGGGTTTGCGGTTTACACCCGTTGTAGAGTTCTGGAGCAGGGGCCCTGCCCGGCACCTATGACGTTGGTGTGGCCGATTCCCGTCGTCCGCCTAGTACCACCAGCCCCACGGCTACCACCGTAAGGGCCGCCCCCCCGAGCATGGTGAGGCTTAGGGTTTCGCCGGCGAAGGCCCAACCGAGCAACAGGGCCACCACCGGGTTCACGAAGGCATAAGTGCCGGCCAGCGCCGGCTCGACGACTCGCAGCAGCCAGATGTATGCCGTGAAGGCCACGATGGAGCCGATGGTGACCAAATAGCTGAACGCTACCCAGGACTTAATCGTAACCTGCGCCAGCGCGAAGCCAGTTGCTTCGCCGCGCAACAGTCCGGCCGCTAGCATCATGGCCCCGCCGCACAGCATCTGCATGGCCCCGGAGAGGAACGGCGACGGGGCCGGCTGGTGGTTCTTGGAGTAGAGCGAGCCCACGGCCCACAGCAGTGCCGCCGTCAGCACCACCGCTACGCCCACGGCCGGGTGCCCGGGCCGCGCCACCCCGGCCGCGCTGGGGTGGGCAGCCAATAGGCCCATGCCCAACAAGCCCAGCGTCAGGCCCACGGCCACCCGCCCTGTGGGCCGGGCCGTAATTCCGCTGGCCCACCCCAGCACCGCTAGAAACATGGGCACCGTGGCCACCAGCAGCGCCGTGAGGCCGCTGGGCAGGTACTGCACCCCGAGCGTAGTGCCGCCGTTGCCCACTGCCAGTAGGCAAAACCCGATGACGAGCGCCGGCCCCCAGCCGCGTCGTGTCGGCCGCGGCTCGCCTCGCCACCGCACAAGGACGTAGAGTAGGGCCCCCGCCAGTGCGTAGCGGGTACCGGCCATCAGTAACGGGGGCATGCTAGCGGTGGCGAGCTTCATCACCAGGTAAGTGGAACCCCAGATGAGATACACGGCGGCAAACGCCGCGACGAGGGCCGCCCGCGAAGGCGTAACTGCTGAACCGGATGCAATCATGAAAAGCGTAAAAATGACCGCGAAGCTACGCCGTTTGGGGCCGCAAGCGCCCCGGGCCGTACCTTTGGGGCCCTGATTTTCATTGGCTGCGGCCGGCAATTACTCTTTTATGAACCAATACGATGTTACGGTAATCGGCAGCGGCCCTGGTGGCTACGTGGCTGCTATTCGCTGCGCCCAGCTCGGGTTGAAAACGGCCCTTATCGAAAAATATTCCACCCTAGGCGGTACCTGTCTCAACGTAGGCTGTATCCCGAGTAAGGCACTGCTCGACAGCACCGAACACTACCACAACGCCCACACCACGTTTAAGGAGCACGGCATCGATCTGGAAAACCTTCAGGTAAACATGCCGCAAATGAATGACCGCAAAAACGGCGTGGTGAAAGCCAACGTGGACGGTATCGCCTACCTGATGAAGAAGAACAAAATCGACGTGCTGCAAGGCCTCGGCTCGTTCGTCGACAAAAACCACCTCAGCATCGCACCCACGGGAGGCGGCGAAGCCCAGACGATTGAAACTAAGAATGTCATCATCGCCACTGGTTCCAAACCCACAGTCCTGCCGTTCATCAAGCAGGATAAGCAGCGTATTATTACCAGCACTGAGGCCCTGAACATCCGCGAGGTGCCGGGCAGCATGGTGGTGGTGGGCGGTGGCGTCATCGGCCTGGAGCTGGCCTCGGTGTACGCCCGCTTGGGCACAAAGGTGTCCATCGTAGAATATACCGATAGCATCATCCCAACCATGGATCTGAGCCTGGGTAAGGAGTTGAAGCGTGTGTTGGGTAAAATCGGTATCCAGTTCTATTTGAGCCACAAAGTGACCGGAGCCACCCGCCACGGAGACACCGTGACCGTGACGGCCACTTCGCTCAAAGGCGAAGAAATTAAGCTCGAAGGCGACTACTGCCTGGTGGCCGTAGGCCGCTCGGCCTACACCCAGGGCCTCAACCTGGAGGCTGCCGGCGTGGCCATGGAAGAGCGCGGCCGTGTGCGGGTCGACGCCCACATGCAAACCAACGTGCCAAGCATCTACGCCATCGGCGACGTGGTACGCGGGGCCATGCTAGCCCACAAGGCCGAGGAGGAAGGCATCTTCGTGGCCGAAACCATCGCTGGCCAGAAGCCCCACATCAACTACTTGCTCATTCCCGGCGTGGTGTATACCTGGCCCGAAGTGGCCGGTGTGGGCTACACTGAGGAGCAACTAAAGGAGCAGGGTAAGGCCTACAAAGTGGGCTCTTTTCCCTTCAAAGCCAGCGGCCGCGCCCGCGCCAGCATGGACATCGACGGCTTTGTGAAAGTGCTGGCCGACAAAACCACCGACGAAATCCTAGGCGTCCACATGATCGGGCCCCGCATCGCCGACCTCATCGCCGAAGCCGTAACGGCCATGGAGTTTCGCGCCTCCGCCGAGGACGTAGCCCGCATGAGCCACGCTCACCCCACCTATGCCGAGGCTATGAAGGAAGCGTGCCTAGCCGCGACGGATAACCGCGCCATCCACATGTAAATGAACGGGATAGCATAAATGAACTGCCGTCGTTACCTTAGTAGCGACGGCAGTTTTTTTTATGTATAAAGTGACGAAAGTTTATCTGGCTGCTGCCGCGCTCGTGGCCTGCCTTGGTAGCTACAGTTGGTGCCATAACCGTGGGTTCCAGTGCGAACCGTGCTTGGACAAAGTGCCATGCCCGCCGTGCCCTTCGGTTTTCGCCGGGTCCGTAGCGGTGGCTGCGTCTGTAT
>JANPOR010000069.1:0-18309 GCA_031428075.1 Hymenobacter sp.
CGTCGGATCCCGCGCGCCAACGCGCTCGTCCCGTACCTCGCACTTGCTGGCGAGCGTCGGGTTGCAGGTGGGGTACCTGGCGGTGAACGCCGCGTGCGCCGTGGCCGTGGTCGCCGGCTTTCACTGGATTGAACAGCACCACCTCGGCTTGCTCAACCAGTGGGCGCTGCCCTACCCCGTGAAGCTCGGCGTGGGACTGCTGGGTTTCGACTTCACCTTTTACTGGGCCCACCGCTGGTACCACGTCTCGCCCCTGCTCTGGCGCTTGCACCGGGTGCACCACAGCGATACCCACCTCGACAGCGCCAGCGCCTTCCGGTTTCACCCGCTGGATGCAGTGCTCGACAGTACGATGACGCTGGTAGCGGCGGCCGTGTTTGGGCTGGACTTCGACAACGTGCTCTGCTACTTTTTGCTGTTCCTGCCGCTGCTCTTCGCCCAGCACAGCGCCTTGGTGTTCCCCGCCTGGACGGATGCCCTGTTGGGGAAAGTGCTGGTCTCGCCCAATCTGCACAAAGTGCACCACCACCAAAAGCAGGAATTTACGAACTCCAATTACGGGTTCCTTTTCAGCTTTTGGGACCGGCTGTTTGGCACGTTCCGACAGCTACCAGTGGACCAAATCGACTACGGCTTAGCCGAGTTTGATGCCCCCGACAAGCAGCGGGTGGGGTACCTCTTGAAAAGTCCGTTCATTCAGGTGCGGCGCCTTCCGTAAGGTAGCTATCCGCTGAGGGGCCACCTTTCCACAATGCCAACGGATAAGCATACGTTGCGGGACCTTTGCAAAGAGCAGGAGGAATTCAAGAAAAGGGTGGGGTGGCAAAGGGCCGTTACAGGGCCCGCTAAGCGCGCTTCCGCACTCAAAGGAGGTGAGTTCCGATTAGGCGGCAAACGTGCAGCCAAGGCTACCAAAACTACCCCCTGCCGGTGGCCTGTCCTCGCCACCCCCCCGGCCAATCGTTGGCCTTGATTAAAAGTTTGGTCCAGAAGTTAAGTGGCAAGCTTGTTAACCTTTGGACCAAACTTTTAACCAAGGCCAGAGCCGGCGGACAGGTAGGTGAGCGGCTCGCTGGGCGATGTGCTGGTAAGTGCTCACCAGGCCCCGGGCTGACCGAAGATGACCAAGGCGCCCAAGCAAATCAAAAACGGCATGGGGGCTTTGCTGAACGCCGAACCGGGCCCGTTTTTTTGCTCGTTGGCCTGCTGGCCGCCCACGAGCAACGCCGCCAAGAACACGGGCACTAACAGCACCGCCAGCCGGGTTTGAGCCCGGCCCTTGCGCAGTTCCTCGGCAGCGGCCCTGGCCGTGAGCGGGGCCGTCAACGGCGACGTTTTTGCCACCTACCTGGAGCAGGTGCTAGGCCCCACCCTGGTCCCCGGCGACGGGGTGGTGCCCGACAACCTGCCGGCCCACCAAGTGGCCGGCCGGGCCGAATTGGTCGAAGTCCGCGGGGCGCGTCCGTTGTACTTGCCGCCCTGCTCGCCCGGTTTTAACCCCGTTGAACTCGCCTTCAGCAAGCTCAGAACTTGGCTGCGCCCAGCCCAGGCCCGCACCGGCGAGGCGCTGGAAGCCGTTATCCAAGCCGCCACCGAATGGGTAACGGCGCGCGACGCGAAAAACTGGTTTGACCACTGCGGCTACTACGTACACTGACCTGAGAACCGTTCTAAGTTAGTTGGTAGACTAAATAGCAAGGTGGTATTATCCCGGCGCCGGGTACATTTACTAGCTACGGGAACCCCCGAATAATCGCTCACTACGTAGTAGAAGCACTTTTCGGGGGTTTTTGCGTTTGATACGCGACGCGACGCCTCGGCTGCATAACTTTCTTTACCGAAATCTCAGCCACTGCGATGGTCAAGTCCTGGTCGTCCGGAAACGGATGGACTGCGTCAAAATTTGCACACTATCAGGGAGTACGTGCAAGTCGGTAACGATATGGAGCAGGCTGCCAGCGCTTAGCACTGGGCGCCACCGCGTATCAGAAGGCTTTTAGGCACCAGCGGCCGATTTACCCGGTCGGGGCCCCCAGCAAGCGCCGCAGCAGCACGATTTGCCCCACGTGGTAGGCCGTGTGGTCGGCGATGAGCATCGCTTCGCGGAGCAGGGTTTGGCCCTCGCCGTGGGCCAGCGGCGCGTACAGGTCGCGGCCGGGCTCGTGCAGCAGGGCCACGAACGCGGCGCGGTCGCGGGCAATTTGGGCCAGGGCCTCGTCCCAGGCGGCGTCGGTGGCCGGAGCCGCGTCCGGGGTCCAGTAGCCGGCCGGCCAGGGCGGCGATTGGTAGTTGACGTCGCGGGAGAACTCTAAGATATCCCACTGAGCGGTGCGAATGTGGTCCACCAATTGCCAAATGCTGTAGGGCAAATGTTCCAGCTGGACGCCCCGCAATGCCGCCGGCAAATCTTGGACGGCGGCTTCGAACATGAGGTGCGCCTGGCGGCCCTCCAGGAGCTGCACGAGGTGTTCCCGGACGGCTTTGGTGGCCGCGGCGACGGAACGGGTGGGTGCGATCATGCGGATCAGTGGGTTGACGGAGTTTAGCTTACCTATCCATCGCAACTACTCATTTCCTCGCTGCTTGGTTTGCGCGCACTGGCAAACGGGTGGGACGAACACGCGCTATAGCAGCTACAAATAGCTACAAGAAGGCCAACACGCGCGACCACGGCGCGTAGAAGGCACGTTCATGGCACGGGAGCCCGGTGCTGGTGGAAGATGGGGCACCTTCTGTCCCCAATTAATGATTAGACTTGTTCCCCAATAAAACATCGGTTGTTTTCCAGGCAGTTTTTAGAGCCAGGAACGGTGGCTGCTCAAAGAACCAAGGAATACTGGCTTGACCAAACGAAAAAGACCGTTCAATTGTCAAAATCGGCTAGAACTTTTAACCCTTTCTTGTTTAGGAGTAAGTCTATTGATTATAACGCTATGGATGCATTGAACCGCAACAACGTCACGGTATCCGGGGCGGGACAACAGGCCATGGTGTTTGTGCACGGCTTTGGCTGCGACCAGCACATGTGGCGCTTGGTGGCCCCGGCGTTTGAAGCGCGCTACCGGGTGGTGCTGCTGGACCTGGTGGGCGCGGGCAATTCGGACCTGACGGCCTACGACCCGGCGCGGTACAGCACGCTGGCGGCCCACGCCGAGGACGTACTGAACGTGCTGCGAGAGTTGGGGCTACACGACGTGGTATTCGTGGGCCACTCGGTGAGTACCATGATTGGGGTGCTGGCGGCCATTGCGGAGCCGGCGCGGTTTGCCCGACTGGTGCTGGTGGCCCCCTCGCCCCGCTACCTCAACGAGGGCAGCTACACGGGCGGATTTGAGTTGGCCGACATCGAGGAACTGCTGGAGGCCATGGACAGCAACTACCTGGGTTGGTCCGGAGCATTTGCCCCGGTGGTGATGGGCCACGACAACCAGCCGGAGTTGACGGCGGAGCTGAACAACAGCTTTTGCCGTACCAACCCGGCCATTGCCCGGCACTTTGCCGGCGTCACCTTCCTAGGCGACAACCGGTCCGACCTGGCCCGGGTGCGCACGCCAGCGCTGATACTGCAAAGCGCCCGCGACATGATTGCGCCGCTGGCCGTGGGCAAATACCTGCACCAGCAGCTGGCCGGCAGCAAACTGGTGGTGCTCAACACATCGGGCCACTGCCCGCACCTGAGCGCGCCACAGGACACTACCGAAGCCATCATCCAATTTCTGGCCCCGGCGCCTGTTACCGTATCATGAGAAACCGGGTTTCTAAACGGCTGCCGGCGTTGGACCTACGCCTGACGCAGGAAAACCTGGAGGACCTGTACGAGCGCGCGCCGTGCGGCTATTGCACCTGCCTGCCCGATGGCACGCTGGTCAAGCTCAACCAAACCCTGCTTGGCTGGCTGGGCTACGCCCGAAAAAAATTGGTGGCGCGGCAAGGACTGCAGCAACTGCTGACCGTGGGCGGGGCCCTGCACTTCGAAATGCATTGCACCCCGTTGCTCCTGCTGCAAGGCCAGGTGCGGGAAATGAGCTACCAGTTGCGGCGCCACGACGGCACCACGCAGCCAGTACTGCTGAACGCGAAGCTGGTGTACGACACCGATGGCGAGCCCCTAATTGTGCGGGTAACGCTATTCGACATCACCGACCGCCGCAAGTACGAGCAGGAGTTGCTGCGGACTAAAAACCTGGCCGACAAGCAGCGGGAAGCGCTGGCCCGTGCCAACGCGGAGCTGCTGACGAAGAACGAGCAGCTCACCCGCACTAACGCCGATTTGGATAACTTCGTCTACACCGCCTCGCACGACCTCAAGGAGCCCATCAACAACATGGCGGGGCTGTTTAGGGAGCTCAAGCGCACGGCCACGTTCGGCGACCCCGAAGCGGCCGGCATCGCGGGCATGTTTGAGGGGGCCCTGCAGCAAATCTTGCTCACCATCGAAGGCTTGGCCGAAGTGGTGCAGCGGCAGCGGCAGGTCGACCACATGCCCGCCGAACTGGTGAACCTGCAGCCCATCGTGGAAGAAATCGTGCGGAGCCTGCAGCCGCCGGGTGGAGAATACGGTGGGGTGTTCACCCTGGATTTTGCCGCTGTGCCCGCGGTGCACATGGCCCGGCCGGGCCTGCTCAGCCTGCTCTACAACCTGCTCAGCAACGCCCTGAAATACGCCGAGCCGGGCCGACGGCCGCGCGTCCGGGTAAGCACCGCACTGGTAGACGGGGCCCCGGTGCTCACCGTGGCCGACAACGGACGCGGCCTGGACCTAGCGCGCCACGGCGGGGAGTTATTTCAACTCTTCCGGCGCTTCCACCCCGACGTGTCGGGCTCGGGCACGGGGCTGTACCTGGTCAACCGCTTGGTGCACCAGGCCGGGGGGCGGGTAGAAGTCGAAAGCGCGGTGGGGCAGGGCACGACGTTTCGGGTCTACTGGGTCCACTAAGCAGCGCGGACCGCTGCCGGCTCGAATAGCGGGGGCCCAGCAACGCACCCTTTTTTCATCGTTTCCACCTACTTCATCCCGGCACAGCCCTCCCCTTCCACCGATACCCGCCGCGCCGCCCCGCTGCTCCTATGGCCAGTGCGTACGGCCCGTACAGCAGTTGCAAGGGCAGCAGCAGCGCCAGCCACCGCCGCCTTTTCAGAAACTTTAGTACCGGGACCAGCAGCCAGGCGTCGGCGCCCAGCTTGATGAGCCAGGCCGTACCCACCCAAGGCCATAAGGCGGGCCACGCGAATCCCGCACCAGCCCCAATGGCCAGGGCTACATTGGCCCCCAGCACCAGCAGGGCCAAGCGGCGCGAGGCCGTGCTTTGGTAGTGGCGCCACTTGCTGGCCCACCGCACCCGTTGCCGCAGCAGGGCCCCCACGGTACGGGGAGCGGCGGTGCGCACCACGGCGGTAGCATCGGCCAGGAAGTGCACGGCGCCGGGGCGGGCGGCGTGCAGCCGGTGCATCAGGAACTCGTCGTCGCCGCTGGCCAAGTGGGCGTGGTCGGCATAGCCGCCTACGGCCTCGAAGGCGGTGCGGCGGTAAGCCAGGTTGGCCCCGTTACACATGGTGGGGGCCCCGCGCCCGATGCAGGCGGCCCCCACGCCGACCAGGCCCGCAAATTCCAGCCCCAGCAGGCCCTGGAACGGCGTGGCCGGCCCCGTGAGCAGCACGGGGCCGCTGATGAAATCGGGGGCAAGGCCGGCGGCAAGCAGGCGAGCGTAGGCGACCAGCCAGCCGGGCCCCGGGCGGCAGTCGGCGTCGGTGCAAACGAGCCAGGGGGCCCCGGCGTGGGCCAGGGCAGCGGCCAGGGCCGCTTTTTTGCCGGTTTGGGTGGGAAGTAATTCCACTAAACGCAAATGAAACGGCGCAGTAGCGGCGGCAGAGCGCACCACGGCCGCCGTGCCGTCGGCGGAGTGGTCGTCGGCCACTAGCACCTCGAAGCGGGCGGCGGGCAGGGTTTGGGCGGCGAGGTCGGCCAGGAGCTGCGGCAGAGCAGCGGCTTCGTCGCGGGCAGCGATGAGGACGGAAAAGAGTAGCAGCGGCGAAACATCCCCCCCCGCGGCGAGGGCTTCGGGAGCCAAGTCGCCCCCCCCGACGGCGACGGCCCGGCTCCGCTGCCAGCCGCCGCGCCGCCAAATGATTATCCCGGCATAGAGGGCGGGCAGCGCCAGCAGCAGGGGCCCGGCAACGGACCCCGTCATGCGCCGCGCCCGCGCCACACGCGCAGGCCAGGCACCAGCAGCAAGCCCGCGGCGCTGGGCAGGGCAATGTTGATGACCCACAAGCTGAGGCTGGCCGTGAGCACCGGCAACACGGGCTGCCCCAGCAACCCAAACAGATGGGTGGCCGACAGCTCGCGCACGCCCACATCGGCCAGCGCATTGAGCGAAGGGACCAGCGATTTCAGCAGAAATGTGCCCGCCACCGCCGCCAGCCCCGGCCCCAGCGCCGTGCCCACCCCGTAGGCCCGCAGCAGCAGCATAAACTGCGCACAAAACACCGCGTAGCGCAGCCCCGAGATGGCCAGCACCGCGTGCAGGGCCCGCGCCGGGTAAGTGGGCATGATAGCCAACGCCGGCCGAAACCGCCGCAGCGGCCGCCACACGCCCAGCGCCGCCACCAACAGCTGCGATCGGTACAGCGGCACCAGCACCAGTCCGCAAACCATTAGCGACGCGATAATTACGCCCATCTTGGCCGCCGGGTACCCCGTCAAGTAAAACGTCAGTAAAAAATACAGCAGCCCCGTGACGCCGGCCAGCACCGTGGCCACCAGCTGGCAGTAGCGCCCCAGAAATACGGCGCCCACGGCACTCACGCGGCGGCTTTTCAGCTCCAGGATGCGGCCGGCGTAGTCGCCCACGCGGTTGGGGGTGGCGAAGCCCAGCGTGAGGCCCACGAACACGGCCCGCAGGCTGCACCCGAAGCTCACCGGCTCCAGGTGCCGCGCCAGGCGGTGCCATTTCCAGGCCTCCAGGCCCCAGTTGATAGGCACCAAGGCCAGGGCCCCCAGCACCGGCCCGCGCCCGGCGCCGCTGAGCGTAGTGGCCAGCAGGGCCCGCCAGGCGGCGGCTGTGTCGGGGGCGGCAAACACGGAACGGTACAACAGGCCCAGCGTGAGCAGCGTCACCAGTATCTTACCCAGCAGCACCCAGAACCCGAAGTGCCGATTGGGGCGGGGCGGGGCGCCGGGGGCGTAACTTTGCGAAGGGAGCCCACCTCCCGCTTCCCATTCTTCGCGCCCGTTTTGTCTGCTTTCCTCCGCCCTCGCCCTGCTCCACCGGCCGACCTGCTGCCCAAGGTCATCATGGGCGTCGACCCCGGCACCCAGATCATGGGCTACGCCGTCATCGAGGTGCGCGGGCAGCACGTCACGGTCCTGCGCTACGACGTCATCAACATGAAAGCCCTCGGGTCGAACCATGCGGTAAAATTAAAGCGGATTTTCGACCGCATGATTGAATTGATTGACGAGTACCTGCCCGACGAGCTGGCCATCGAGGCCCCGTTTTTCGGCGTAAACGTGCAAAGCATGCTCAAGCTGGGCCGGGCGCAGGGCGTGGCCATCGCCGCCTGCCTCTCGCGTCAGATTCCGTACGTGGAGTATGCCCCCACCAAAGTCAAGCAGTCGGTCACGGGCTCGGGCGCAGCCACCAAGGAGCAAGTGGCTCACATGCTGCGTCAAATCCTCATGCTGCCGCCCATCGCGGAGGCCCCCAAGCTGCTCGACGCCACCGACGCCCTGGCCGTGGCCCTGTGCCACCACTACCAGAAAGGCAACGCCGCCGGGGCCGCTGGTGGCAAAAGCTGGGGCAAGTTCCTGGCCGAAAACCCTGACCGCCTCAACGCTACCACAACGACCAAAAAAGCCGCGAGCTCGGCAAAGAAGCCGGTGTAGCGCGGACTTTATCGTCTGCGCTACATTTAAAACATTGGTTTGGGCCAGTCGTAGTTTTTCGACCACTCCCGGAACACCTGCACCTCCGTTGGGTGCGCGGCCAACCACCGCTGCACCTCGGGCGCGGCGGCTTGGGAGCTGTGGACCAGGTAAGCGAAAGCCGGCACGTAGCCCTTCCGCTCCAGCTCGACGAAATACGGCACGTAGTACGTGCGGGTGAAGCCGCCGCCAGCCCCTTTGCCCCGTTCGCCCATCAACTTGCACAAGGTGCCGAACTGGTCGATGAATAGTTCGGTCTTCGTTTTATTCTTGTTTTTCGCGTCGAGCGTGAAGGCCCCCGATAGCGAAAGGGACGCTTCTTCGGGGCCGAAGTCGTCGGGCCCGGCTTTTTTGTCTTTGCCCTTTTTCGGGCTTGCCGCCGGGATATTAATGGTGACGTTGCGGGCATCCGCTTGGCTCACGCCCTGCATCAGGGCCTGGTCGAGCAGCGCCTGGCGCTGCGCCGAGCGGCCGCTGCCCGGCTCCAGCACCAGAAAGCGCGCCAGCGCCAGGATGGCCGGAATGCGCGTGCCCGCCCCCAACTGCACCCCGCCCAGCACCATGTGCGAGCTGGCGTGCGCGGGGTTCAGGCCAATGGCATGCTGAAAGCTAGCCACGGCCTCGTCCTCTTTTTCCTGTCCGGCCAGCGTCACGCCTTGGTTGAAATACAGCAGGTACGAATCCGGGTAGCGCTGAAGACCCTGGCGGTACACGGCGAGGGCTTCATCGGATTTTTTGCTGGCGTCGAGGCTGTTGCCGTAAGTGAGGTACACCAGCGGGTCGGCGTCGGCGGGGTGCGCCTGGAGGAGCTGCCGGCACAGGGCCACGGCTTCCTCGTGGCGGTTCAGGGCGGCGTAGGCCATGGCCAGCTCGGCCTGGGCCGTGGCGTAGCCCGGCAAGGCCGCCAGGGCCTGCTGGTACTTGGCCACGGCCTGCTCGTACTGGCCTTGGTCGTACAGAGCCACGCCTTCGCCCACCAGCTCGCGCACCATCAGCACGTCCTGGGCCCTCGCCGTTCCGCTGATCAGCAAAAGGGCCAACAGTATTTTTTTCATGCCGATAACCCGTTAGACGAGAGGCAACTCAACGGTAAACCGTTAAGCCTACGGCAAGTTAGGCAGCGCGCCCGCCATATACGTCACAGCGTAACCGCCGATGTCTACCCGGTCGCCGCGCAGGCGGCACCACAGCTCGCCGCCCCGCGCCGATTCCTGACGGGCAAACAGCTCGGTTTTGCCCAATTTACCAGCCCAGTACGGAATGAGGGTGCTGTGGGCCGAGCCGGTCACGGGATCTTCGGGCACGCCCACTTCCGGGGCGAAGAAGCGCGACACAAAATCAACGCTGCCGGCGCCGGGCGCGGTGGCAATCAGGCCGATGTAGCCTAAGTCGATGAGGGCGGCAAAGTCAGGCTTTAGGGCCAGCACTTGCTCAGCAGAGGAAAATTCTACCACCAAATCGCGCGAGGCCAGCACGGCCAGCGGCGTGGCCGCGCCGGGCCCCAGCGATTGCGTGAGCGCGGTGGGGTACTCATGAATCCCCAGCAGCCGGGGCGGCCGGCTGGGAAAGTCGAGCACCAGCCGGCCGTCGGCCTCGCGGCGCACCCGCAGCAGGCCGCTTTTACTTTGAAAAGTAATTTCCGGCTTGGCAAAACCTAACTCGCTCCACAGCACGTGGGCCGTGGCCAGCGTGGCGTGGCCGCACAAGTCAATCTCAAACGTAGGCGTGAACCAGCGCAGGTGAAAATCGGCCTTCCCTTCTTCCAGCGGGATAAAAAAAGCGGTTTCGGCCAGGTTGTTCTCGGCGGCAATCTGCTGCATCAGCTCGGTCAGCAGCCACTCGGTGAGCGGGCACACGGCGGCGGGATTGCCTGCAAAAGGGCGGCGCGCAAAGGCGTCGACTTGGTAGATGGGGACGGGCATGGCGAGGCAAGAGGGTTCGGGACGCAAAGATGTGCCGCGCCAGCGGG
Source organism: Hymenobacter sp. (assembly GCA_031428075.1). Lineage (GTDB taxonomy): Bacteria > Bacteroidota > Bacteroidia > Cytophagales > Hymenobacteraceae > Hymenobacter. The sequence continues at coordinate 9,894 of JANPOR010000069.1, forward strand.
TTGAGCCGGTTTATCTTGCAGGGGACCCGCCCACAACCTTTATAAATACGACAGCCACCAATGGGAGTACCGCTGCTTGTAGCCTTTAGCCTTGGTACTATCGGCACGGCCCGCACGACAGCGCCACCACCGCTACCCGCACCGCGTAGGCCCGCAACAGGTTGGACAGATAGACGGCCGGCAAGTCTTTCGCCGCGGCAAAGGAGAAATTCATCGAACACCCGAAAGCCAGCCGCATCCAGACCCAGGCGCCGCCGCCAATCAGCAGCAGGTGCAATAAAAAGCAGAAAAACGGCACCTGCCCGAACGTGCGCAGCGCCTGGGCTAGCCGGCCGGTGGCGCGTTCGGTGGCGCTGAGCAAGAGCAGCGCCACCCCGAGCGTGAGGCAGCGGAAACGCAGCGACGGCAGGTACTTAGTCACGTTTGGAAACGATAACGCGCTGTACAACGGACCGCGCGGCTGCACGCTCCACGGCAACAAGTCGCCGTACCAGTTGATGGCGCGCAGCCCGGCGAACAGCACCAGCAGCACCAGCAGCACCAGCAACCCCGCCCCGGCGCAGCCAGCGCGCGCGTTGCAGCAGCGGCAGCCGAAACCAGGGTCCCATGAGGTAGCCCGTCAGCATCACGCCCAGCCAGGGCCCGATGGAGTACGCCACCAGCAGCGGCAGCAAGGGCGCCACCGGCAGCACAAACGGGGTATTATGCAGCAGCGCCTACCCCGCGTTGGTGGCCGCGACGGGCTGGATGACAGGCAGTAGGTTGTAGCCCGCTATTATCACAAAAGCCAGCCCAGCCAGCAGCCAACGGGGCAGCCAGATAAGGCCGGCCAGCAGCACCATGCCCCAAATCACCCGGATTACCTGGAGCAGCAAGTCGTAGCCCCACTGCAAAACGAAGTTGATAGCAACCAATTCCAGCACCACCAGCTACTGGCCCCGCGCGAGCAGAAACCGGCTTACTGCTCCTCGGTTAGGCTGTTTTGGCTGGTAAAGCCAGAATTGGTACCCGACAGAAACACAAACGTCGTGCGTGAGGCAAGGCGCAAAGCAGGCGAGGGTTTCATGCCAGCGGCCATTAATGAGCCGGCAGTTGAGCCGGGTCGTACGGGTCAATCACCGCCAAGCCGGCGACCTTCAGAAAGTCCGCCGCGTTGCGGGTGAGCAACGGCAGTCCGTGCACCAGGGCCGTGGCGGCGATGATGACGTCGGGCAGCTTGATGCGGTGCTGCTGACGCAGCAGGATTGTCTGCTGAACGACGGACTCGCCCAGGGCCAAGATGCAGGTCGCTGCTATAAAATCTTCCAGCAGTTGCATGTCAGTTGGACTGCCAAGCCAAGAATATAGTCTTATTCGAACGACCAACGATAGAGCCAACCCTTATTCCTTTAGTGCCTGTTGCAGCCAGGCAATGCTAGCTGCTGGCAGCTTTCCGTTCAGAAAATCAATTCCGACGTTGGCACCGGCTAAAATGTACGTTCCCATTCGGACCGCGCTTGTTCAATGTGTTCCCGCAGCTTGTCGGCGGCAGTACCGGACAAGCTCCCGACTCATTTGCGCCGAGGTAGAACGGGCGTTTCAGCCGCGGGCAATACACGTAGGATAAACATTGCCTCCAGTTACGCAACAGCTCGTAAGCTTGCTCAGGGGCTCAATTAAAATGGAGGCCATGGCAAAACGATTTTCGTTGCTTTAAGATACCAGAACAACAGTAATGGCGCAACCAACACCACCCGGAGCGCAGCCAACACTCCGGCGGCCGGGGACGTAAACAACGGCTGGCTGAAATCATCCAATATACCTATTCGCTGTGCTTACTGACTACCAACCCATTGCCTGCGATTTCTACGACCAGCTGGAAGCCGCTGCTACCCGCAGGCAGCAGGTGTACTTGCAATATTTCAACGACTTGCGGCAACTGTGCCAGGAATCCACCACCCTCCGCACGTTCGTCACCCGCGACCACGCCGAGTACGCGCGGCTGGCTTCGGGCGAAGAAGTACGGCTGGACCGGATTATTCGGATGGACGACACGCCCGCCCCGGCCTTCGCCGACTACCCCGATTTTCGCTGCGGCTGCTGAGGCCTTTTACGTCCAGTACTGCACTGGCGCGTTGGGGAAGCGCCGCTGCCACTCGGCGTAAAACCAGATCTTTAACTCTTTCATGGTGGGCACATCGTACACGTACTTGAGGCCCCCGAACTTGTTGCGCTTTACGGCGCGGGTCTCCTCGCTCAGGTCGAGGGTGGTGTTGGGGTACCAGCCGAGCAGCACCTCTTTCGAGCCAGGCGTGAAACGGTGGGTAGCGAACTCCACCGTGAGGTCGCAGTCGAAATCGAAAGCCGCTTGCACGCGGCCGAGCAACTCGCCGTAGTGGTGCTGCCAATCGGGCAGGGGCATGATGGGGGCCAGCAGCACGCCCACCGGGTACCCCCCGCCGCCCTGAGTTACCGGCAGCGCCAGTTTGCGAAGGGCCTGGATGCGGGCCTCGATGCTCGCCGTGCCACCTTCCAGCTGCCGGGCTAGCGGCTCGGCGTTGAGGGAGGCGCGGGCCCGGGTGTGGCCGTTGTGCGGCAAGCCCAGCAGGCTTTCAACGTGGTCGTACTTGCTCACGAAGCGCAGGCGGCCTCCCTCGCGGGCCGCGAAGTAGCGCACGGTTTCGGCCAGGGCCCCGGTAAGGTGCTCGATGCCCAGCACGTCGGTGTAGCAGCTGGCTTCGAAGCTCACGGGCCGGTCGGTGCGCTCGTATACTTGGGTGTTGGCTAGTAGCTTAGGCAGGTTAGCGAAGGCGCGCACCACGGGCGGGCCGCTGAGGCTGCCGGCCAGATAGCAGTACTGGCAGTGTGCAGGGCAGCCTTCGGCGAGGTTGAGCTGGAAGTCGGCCGAGGGCGGAGTGGGCTGCAGGCGCAGGGCCCCGGCGGGGGCGTTGACGACGGCCAGCGTGGTTTTGGCGGTGCGGTAGGTGGCGCGCTCGTCGCCGCCGCGCAGGCCGGTGAGGCGATTGCTTTTCAGTAGCTCGATGTCGAGGTTCAACGCGGTGGCGCGGGCCAGGATTTGCTGGCCGTAGTCTTCCTGAAGGGCGTCGGGCGTGAAGAGCACGCGCTTGGGCAGCCACCGCTTGGCCCCGTGCGTGCGAGGAGCATCGGCATCGGCGGGGCCCTGCGCAACGGCAGGCACTGGGGCGTTGAGAACGGGCAAAAAGAGGTCGGTCTGCATTACTTTCTTAACACCCAGGGCCCTACAATAGGTCCTTTTCGGGCTCGCCAAGGACTAACTACTACTGTTAACAGTCAGTTCGTTACAGCTGTTTTATACCTTGTATACGTAGGGGCAGGACTTACCCCCGCCCCTACAGCAGCCACATTGCCGGATGGCAAAACTGCTTTAATAGTTACTTTTTGTCAAAGTAATTCGCCGCCCATGCCCCTTCCCGAAGCCGCTCCGCTCGTTCTGACCTTGGCGCTCGACGCCGATGCGCAGGCGTATTTCGACGAGCTGCGCCGCCAGCACTTCCCGCCCAAAATCAACTATCTGGCCGCGCACGTCACGCTGTTTCACCACCTGCCGGGGGCCGAAGAGGAGGCGATAACCGCGCAGCTGGCCGAAATTTGCCAAGCGCAGGGGCCCCTGCCGGTACAGGTCACGGACCTGCGCTCGTTAGGCCGGGGGGGTGGCCTTCAACCTGGAAAACGCCGAGCTGCGGGCCTTGCACCGACGCCTACAAACGGCCTTCAGCGCCCGCCTCACGCCCCAGGATCAGCAGAAGTTCCAGCCCCATGTCACGGTGCAAAACAAGGTAGACCCGGCCGTGACCCGCCAGCTGCTAGCCGACTTACAGGCCAGCTTCCAGCCCTTTGCCGCTACTGGCACCGGCCTGAAGCTATGGGCCTATCGGGGCGGGCCCTGGGAGCTGCGCGCCGTGCTGCCGTTCGGGGGCAAAGGCTGAGGACTGCCACGGGCGGACTTGCCGCGTGCGGGGCCCCACAAAACCGGAGCAGAGGGCCATCAGCACTGGGGAGATGGCCGGGGCATGCTTGGCCAGGAAGTCGGGGCCATCGAGGCGGAGGTGGCCCACGAGGTCGCCCAGTTCTGAGGGCAGGGCGTCCAGGAAACCGATGCTCCAGTCGGGGAAGACGCACCCGGCCACCGGGCCGTCGGCCAGCAGGCGCAGGTGGGTATGGCGCGGGTCGGCGGCAATACGATCGTAGTACACCTCGTGCACCGCCGCTTCTTCGCCTTCCAGCATCTGCAAGAACAGGCTCTCACTGTACAGCAGCAAGCCGATGAGGCCGCGGTCGTGGTTGTAGGACCGGGCGCTGGCCACCAGAGTTTGCGGGGCCGCGTTGCCGAACGGCTCGGTGGCGGCGCTAACATACAGCAGTTGGTGAAGGGCCATACTCAGTCTAGGACTTTTTATTCCGTTGCGGGCTCTCATGGCTCCATTGGCCCCCGCGGCGGGCGCGGCGGCGCAGCCGTTGCTTGTCAGAGCTTTTAAGGTGCCGCTTTAAGGCCGAGCCGCCAAGGGCGGCGACTGCCCTTGCCAGGCCGCCAACTCCTCGCGCCACTCGCGGCGCACCCGGGCTTGCAGGACTTGGTCGGGATCCTGACCGATGATGACGAGCGCGCCGCGCTCGCGGGCGTACGGGTTGGCGACGGTCCCGGCGCGGCGGTAGGCGGCGAAGCACGGAGCGATTTCGGGGTGGAACTCGTCGTCGACGACGATGATGGCCCGGTACGCCTGCGGCGCAGGCCACCAGAACAGGTAGCTACCGTTGGTGCTCTGGGCCGGGGGCAGCGGGCGGTGGCGGTTGTAGTAGTTGATGGCCCCGGCCTGGCCATAGTTGTCGCATTTGATGAGGGTGCGGGCGCGCACCGAATCGGGCAGGGACTGGTAGGCGGCCCAGGTTTTGTCGGCCAGCTCGCGCCAGCCCAGCATATCGGCGTAGTCCTGAGGCAGGGCGTGGTCGCGGCCGTCTTCCCAGCGGTAGAGGCCCAGGCGCAGGTAGCGCGGGCGCAGGGCCAGCATCTCGGCGGGCCCCGCCACGGGGTACATGAATGGAAGGACGGGCCCCAGCACCGCCAGCGGCACGGCCACGAGCACGGGCTGCAACGCGTTTTTCCACCGGAAATTCCGCAGCCGCCGCTCCTACCACACCGCCCCGAAGGCGAACAGCGCCGGGTAGTAGCCCAGGGCGTAATAGTCTTTGCCGTGCAGGGCGACCAGCAGGCCCACGCCCAGCACCGGCACCCATCCCAGGGCCCGGTACGGCCGAAACGCCCGCCCCCACAGCAAGGCCCCCAGCCCTGGGGCCCACACCCAGAGCGCAGCCACGCATAGCAGCAGCTGCGCCTTCCAGAAATCGGCGGGGCGAACATTCACCAGCTGGCTGTCGTGCAGCAGCTGCATGTGGTGGCGCGCCGGCAGGCCGTGGCCGATTTGCCAGGCCAGATTGGGGGCCCACACCAGCAGCGCCAGCCCCGCCGCGCCCCAAAAGTGCCGCTGCCCCAGTAGCCGGCGGGCCGGCGTGAGCAGCAGCGCCCCGCCCAGCGCTGCAACGAAAAACAGCGTCGTGTACTTGTTCAGCAAGCCCAGGCCCAGGCCCAAACCCAGCCAGTACAGGGCCCCCGGCCGCGCTTCGCGGAGGTAGCGCGCCAGCCAGTACAGGCAAAACACGAACCCGAACACCTCGAACGAGGTGGGCTGGAACAGCAGGTTCAACCGGGCGAAGGCCGTGCCCAGGTAGCAGGTGCCGGCCAGGGCCTGCGCAAACCAGCCCCCGCCCAGCCGCCCGGCCAGCCGCACCACCAGGTACACGGTGGCCGCGCCCCACAGGAAGGGCCAGAACTTCACGGCCCAGAAATCACCGCCTGCCGCGTTCGTCAGCCAGGCTTGGGCGGCCGTGAGGGGCGGCACTTCGAGGTAGCCCCAGGCCAGGTGCCGGCCGTGTTCGAGGTACAGGTACTCGTCGCGGTGCAGGTCGTAGAGCGGGCTGAGCAGCAGGTAGCCGGATGCGAATTTCACCAAGGCAAAGAGCAGGGACAGCAGGCGCGGTTTCATGCCGGGCAAGGTCGGCAAAAAAACAGGACCATGGAACCGCCCCCGCTGCGACCCCGGCTACCGCGGCAGCAGCCCGGCCCAGCGCAAAAACTCGTCGCCCACCTTTTCCTAGTAGAAATCATCATAGTTCACCCGGCCGTCCTTGAAGCCGAAGAAATTATGCTCGCGGCCCGCGTAGGCCCGAAACGTGAGGTTAGTTTTGTGTTGCCGGATGGCTTCCAGCCGCAAGTAGTCGGCCGCCGCCGCGCCCGCGTCGCGGGTACCGTAGCCCACGAACACGGGCACGTGGGCCCCCAACAGAAAGGGTAGTTCCGATTGCCCAAACGAGTAGATGTTCTGGTCGCTGTCGCCGGGCGTGCAGTCCTTACGGTCGGGGTGGTCCACGGCGCGCTGCCAGGCCGCAAACGCGTTTTCTACGCGGGCACTGTCGGTGTTTTCGTGGTCTTGGGTCATTTTGGTGAGCTCGCGGCCCAGCGGACTGCCGCTCAGGTACACGGCGCGGCTCACCAGGCCCGGCACGGCAGCCAGACGCGCCACCACGGCACTGCCTTCCGAATGGCCGCCCACCGTTACCCGCGTTTTATCCACCCACGGCTGTTTTTTCAGGTAGCACAGCACGGCCGCATCGCGCCGTACGTAGTAGTCGAGGTGGTTGCGCTGGCAGTAGTAGCGCGGCGGGATGCCCGTGCTGAACATCTGATTGGGGTTCTGGTCCTCGACGTTGGCTACCAGCGCAACGCCCGGCTTGCCGATGATGGCCAGGTGGCAGCTTTTGAGCAAGGCCGCCGTGGGACGGAACGGAAACACGGGAAAGGGGCCCTCCCGGTTGTACAAAATCAGCGGCACGGGCAGGGAACCCTGGGCCCACAGCAACAGCGGCTTCTTGGCGGCTTCTTCGCCCTTGGCCGATTGCACCAGCACGTCCACACTGTCGCGGCCAAACATCACCACCAAGTGCTGGTAGCCGAACGCTTCCGGGGCGGGCACCGCCGGCAGCTGAGCCACCGCCGGAACCGCCGCCCGGCCCAGCAGCACCAGCAACCATTTCATCCAAGACTGTTTCATGACCAGCGGAAATTGGTCTTGGCATTTATCGCCGAGCTTGCACCAAGGGCCTGGCCGCCCGCGCCGCCGTTGCACCGGGGGCCCTGCTTACAGGCCCCGCGGCAGCTGCACCAGCTTCAAATAGTCGCCGAGACCGGCAGGCTTTTGGAAGACGTGGATGAAGAGCACCGCGTCTTCGCCCCGGCTGCGCCAGGTTTCGGCGTAGAAGTCGCCCACGGCAAACAGCGTCAGCTCGAAACTGTCCTCCTGGCGCTCGACCAGGCGGTGGCCGTGGCGGACCAGGTACTCGGTCTGCCGGCGCTGGTGCAGGGCTTTGAAATCGGCGATGGTCATGCAAAAAGTAAAGGCGGTACCGAGCCGGCAAAGTTCGGCCCGTCGCGCGGACTTTAGCTACGGGCCGCCCCTACCTTATCTTCCCGGCCCTTTACTATTGCTCATGCCCCTTTCGCTTTCCAAGTTAAAAGACCGCGCCATTCGCTTTGCCCAAGACTGGCGCGACGCCGCCGACGAGCGCGCCGACGCCCAGGCGTTCTGGATTGACTTCTTCAACGTGTTCGACGTGAAGCGCCGCCGGGTGGCCTCCTTCGAGGTGCCCATCAAGAAGGCCGACGGCCGCCAGGGCTTCATCGACTTGCTCTGGAAGGGCATGCTGCTCGTGGAGCACAAGAGCCGGGGCCGCGACCTCGACCGCGCCGGGCAGCAGGCCCGCGACTACTTCCCCGGCCTGCTCGACCACGAGCTGCCCAAGTACATCCTCGTTTCCGACTTCGCCCGCTTCCGCCTCTACGACCTCGACGAGGGCACGCAGCACGATTTTGGGCTGGCCGAGTTGCACCAGCACCTGCACCTGTTCGCCTTCCTCACTGGCTACCAGAAGCGCGAGTACCGCCCCGAAGACCCCGCCAACATCCGGGCCGCCGAGCTGATGGGGGCCCTGCACGACGCCCTGCTCGCCGGCGGCTACCGCGGCCACAAGCTGGAGGTGCTGCTCGTACGCATCCTCTTTTGCCTCTTCGCCGAAGACACCAACACCTTCGAGAAAAACGCCTTCCAGGAATTCCTCGAAACCCAGACCCGCCCCGACGGCGCCGACGTGGGCACCCGCCTGGCCGAGTGGTTCTCGGTGCTCGACCAGGCCCCCGCCGGCCGCCAGCACCACCTGCCCGCCTACCTCGCCCAGCTGCCCTACGTGAACGGGTCCCTGTTCACGGAGTTTTTCCCGTTTCCGAGCTTCGACGCGGCCCTGCGCCAGCAGCTGATTCTGTGCACGTACTTCGACTGGTCGCGCATCT
>JANPOR010000070.1:0-8273 GCA_031428075.1 Hymenobacter sp.
ATACAAGTCGTTGTGCGCCTTAATGAAGGAATGCAGACACTAACGTCCAAAGACCGCAGTACGTGGACCTGGCGAGACGTAATGGTGCTCCTGACTCCTAAGGCCGAAGGGGGGCTGCAGGTAACCGTGCATTCGCCCACGGCGGCCCTGCACGCCGTGCAACTGCAGTGGAAATATTCACAAAAACCCGGCGCTACCGTGCTCGGCGACGCCTGGGAGCGCACCTACGGTGACGTGCAGTTTCAGCCGCCGGGTTTTGCCCGCAAGCTGCCTTGGTACTTCGTGCAGCACGGCACCCGGCCCGCCGATACGGCTTGCTTTGGGGTGAAAACCGGTTGCAATACGCTTTGTTACTGGCAGGTGGGCGGTGGCCGGATGCAATTGACGCTTGACACCAGCAGCGGTGGCGTGGCCGTGCAACTCGGAGCCCGCACCCTTGACGCCGCCACCGTGCTGGCCACCACCGGCCGGCCGGGCGAAAACACGTTTGCCACGGCCCGCCGCTTTTGCGGGACGATGAGCCCCGCGCCCCGGCTACCGCGCCAGCCCGTGTACGGCATCAACGACTGGTATTTCGCTTACGGCAAGAATTCGAGCGCCCTCATTCTGGAACACACAGCCCTGCTGGCCGACCTGGCCCCGAACGGCGACAACCGCCCATTTTCGGTGGTGGACGCGGGGTGGGCCACCTACTCGCCTGCGCTGCCCGGCGACTGCTGCTGGCACGACGACTTTTCGCGGCCCAACGCCAACTTCCCCGACATGAGCAAGCTGGCCGCCGACGTTCGCAAACTGGGCATGCGCCCCGGCTTGTGGACGCGCCCGCTCTGCGCCGCCCACGACGTAGTCGCCACGCGCCTGCTGCCCGCCATCAAAGGCCGCGACAACCCCAAAAATCCCGTGCTCGACCCCACCATCGCGGAAAACCTCGCGGTGATTGAGCACAATTTCGCCACCTATCAGGCCTGGGGCTACGAGCTGGTGAAGCACGATTTCAGCACCTACGACCTGCTGGGCCGGTGGGGTTTCGACATGAAAGACGAGTTCACGGTGCCAGGCTGGCGCTTCCACGACAACACCAGCACCACCGCCGAGGTTATCCTCAACCTGTATCGCGTCATCCGGCAGGCGGCCGGGCCTGCTTACCTCATCGGTTGCAACACCGTGGGGCACTTGGCCGCCGGGCTGGTGGAGCTGAACCGCACCGGCGACGACACCAGCGGCCTGGAATGGGATCGCACCGCCCGGATGGGCCCCAACACGCTGGGCTTCCGGCTGGTGCAGCACAACCAGTTTTTCGCCGTGGATGGCGACTGCGTGGGCATTACGCCCAAGGTTTCCTGGGCTCAAAACGAACAGTGGCTGCGGCTGCTGGCGGGCAGCGGGGCCCCGCTGTTCGTGTCGGCGCAACCCACCGCGGTGGGTGCGGCCCAGCGGGCGGCGCTTAAGGCCGCTTTTGCCCAAGCCGCCAAGGTGCAGCCCGTGGGAGAGCCCCTGGACTGGCTCACCTCACAGCGCCCGGCCAAGTGGCGGCTCGATGGGCAGGTGACCGAATTTGATTGGAGCTAATAATCACAATAATCAATCGAGAGAGAACAGAACATCCGCCACATTGCTGCTGACCGTCGCCGGGGCCCGCCCCCAAACCTGTTCCATCACGAAATCCGGTGCGATGGCCGCCATCCGGAAGGCCCTTAATAACTGCAGTCGGTCCGGTAGTGGTCTGCGCCTGAATCATTCTGAAGGTTCGGCCGCGCCTACCAACGCGAGGGCTCAGCCCATCCATTTACGGAATAGCTCGGGCACCGTGCTGGCCTGGCTGGGAGAAAACGAGACCAACAGGTCGGCCCGCTCCCACTAGTGGGCCAGGACCTAGCCCCCGTTTTCGCCAGGATTGATACCCACATTTATGTCACCTAGTTCCTTAACCAGCACCCACCAAAAACCAATGGATACCGAAAAGCAACTCTTTCTTAGCCGCACGGCCGCCCAACTGCAAGCGGCGGGCTTCCGCATTGAACGTGAAGACGCCACTCGGCCCTGGGGCGGCTTTGTTGTCATCGACGAAACGCAGGCCCAGCAGTTTGCGGACACCTATTTTGATGGACTTCCAATTGAGTAATTGAAGATTTCCGGTAAGCTGAGCCCGAAATTTTGCTGGTTGCACCGCAGCAGCGCCTCTCGTGGCAATACCACCTGCGGCGCGGGGAAATCTGGCATGTGGTGCAGGGGCCAGTTGGCGTAGCAACAAGCGAAACCGACGAGCAGCACCTAGTGCGGCACTACGAAACCGGCCAGCAGTTAACCCTGCAAAAAGGCGAGCGGCATCGCCTGATAGGGCTGGAGGGATGGGGCATCCTGGCCGAAATATGGCAGCATACCGACACCGCTCACCCCTCCGATGAAGACGACATCGTGCGCGTCCAAGATGACTTTGGACGCTGAGCCAAGGCACCGGCACCGAACCGTTCAGCGCGACGTATTCTCTAAACTACTGTGTTGGATTACCCGCCGTTGACCTTACCTAAAATCTGAAAATGAACGTGTTTGGCAATTCTCCCGCAGGCTGGTTGCGCAGGTCGTGGATTAGGTGGCTGGCCCTGGGAGGAGCGGGCCTGCTGGGCACCGCCGGCTGTGGCGCGGTACGCCGCCTCACGGTGGGCCAGCAGGGCGTGCACTGGGCACCACGCTTCCGCCAGCCCATTAGCATCGTAGACCCGCGCGCTACCTACGCCACCAAATCCGTGTTCTACAACCTGCAACACGCCGCCGGCCAGTCCATGCTCTTCGGCCAGCAGGACGCAACCTGGTACGGCCTGGGCTGGAAGCACGAGCCCAATCGCAGCGACGTGAAGAGCGTGTGCGGCTCGTACCCGGCCCTCTACGGCTGGGATTTAAATACCGTGGTGGACGCCTTGGTGACCGGCCACGCCCGCCGCAATCCGGCCTACCAGTGGCACCGCCAGTTGGTGACGGCCGCTTATGACCGGGGCGGGCTGAACACCTTCTGCTGGCACGTGAGCAACTTTGCCACCGGCGGCAGCTTCTACGACACCACCGCGGCCGTGCGGGGCATTCTTCCAGGGGGCGCTCAGCACGAAGCCTACAAGCGCAGCCTTGATGCCATGGCCCGCTATTTTCGCCGCCTGCGCGGGGCCGATGGCCGACTGATTCCCGTGGTGTTTCGGCCCTTTCACGAGCACACGGGTTCTTGGTTTTGGTGGGGCCGGCGGCACTGCACCACCGAGGAATTCGTGCAGCTCTGGCGGTTCACGGTGACGTATTTGCGCGATAAAAAGCATGTGCACAACCTGCTGTACGCTTATTCCCCCGACAAGGTACCCGACATGGCGGCCTACTTCGAGCGCTACCCCGGCGACGCGTACGTGGACGTGCTGGGCGAAGACGACTACGGTGATTTCAACACCGTCCGCAGCCCAAACCCCGGCATCGTGACCTTGGAAAACGTAGTGACCGAAGCCCAGAAGCGCGGCAAAGTGGCCGCTTTAACCGAAGCCGGCCTCGAAAAAATTACCACACCCGACTGGTACACCCGCAACCTGCTGGGACAGTTAAAAAGCAGCCCCCAGGCCCGCAAAATTGCCTACGTTATGGTGTGGCGCAATGCCCACTCCGGTCACTTTTACGCGCCCTATCCCGGCCACGCCAGCGTGCCCGATTTCCTGAAGTTCTACGCCGACTCCCTCACTACTTTTGAGGCCGACCACCCGCAACTCTACTCGGTGCCCCGGCGCTGAGCCAAAACCCGAACTGGTAAGCGGTTCGCCCAAGTACCCGGATAATAAACCGACGGTCCTGCTTCGGCTGCGCTCAGCATCAAGTCCCAATCTAGTTTTGACTACTTCTTAAACCGCTTTATTATGAACTCATCCCACCCAATGGCTTCTTATTTCCTTCGCTCGTCCCGTATGCTGGCTCCGCTGCTTTTGATTGGCCTGTTGGCGTGCAAAAAGGAGCCTGGCATGACGGCCGTCATCACGCCCCCGGTCCTAACCCAGGCCACCACCTTCACCAATCCGCTGCTGCCATCCGGCCCCGACCCGTGGGTAGTGCAGAAAGACGGGGTGTACTACTACATGGCCACCACGGGCGGCAACGTCACCATTCGCAAAACGGCGAAGATGTCGGAACTGAGCACTGCTCCCTTGTTTCGGGTATGGGGCCCCCAGCCCAACAGCGACAACACCAACAACGTGTGGGCGCCAGAGCTGCATTTCCTCGACGGCAAGTGGTACATCTACTACACCGCCGGGCCCGCCAACCAAGGCTGCTGCGGCGGGCAGCGCTCGTGGGTGCTGGAAAACGCCAACGCCGACCCCACCACCGGCGCCTGGACTGAGAAAGGCCGGCTGGCCAGCCCCACGCAGGATTTCTGGTCGATTGACATGACCGTGTTCGAACAGGGCGGCAACCACTACGCCCTCTGGTCGGGGCAGCCCGGCTTGGGCAACACCGAGCAGCGCCTCTACATTTCGGCCATGAGCAACCCCTGGACCCTCACCGGCCCCCGCGTGCAGCTCAGCAAGCCCGAACTATCCTGGGAGTTGAACGGCAACCCCAAGGTGAACGAAGGCCCCGAAATTCTGCAGCACAACGGCAAAACGTTCCTCGTGTACTCGGCCAGCCATTGCAGCACCGACGACTACACGCTAGGCCAACTTACTTTCACCGGCACCAACCCGCTCGATGCCGCTTCCTGGACCAAATCGCCGACCCCGGTATTCGTAAAAAGCCCTGCCAACCGCGCCTACGGGCCGGGCCACAACGGCTTTTTTGTCTCCAAGGACGGCACCCAGAACTGGATAGTGTACCATGCCAACAGCAATCCCAACGAAGGCTGTGGCAACCCGCGCAACCCCCGCATGCAGCAATTCACCTGGAACCCCGATGACTCGCCCAACTTTGGGACGCCGGTGGCAATTGGCACGGCCCTCGCCCGGCCCAGCGGCGAGTAAGCCGCTGGCGGCGGGATAACACCCTGATGCGACCACGCCGGCCGGCGCGAAGCAGGCCGGTTCTTTTGGCTGATTCCACTTATGAAAATAACGAAGCTTCATCATTGGCTGGGCGTATTGGCCCTGCTGGGTATTGCCCCGCTGGGGGCCGTTGGCCAGGTAAAAACGGCTGCCCACAAGCCGGCCGCCGCTCGGCTGGCCGCGCCCATCGTCAACCCCGTACTAGCCGGCGACTACCCCGACCCTTCGGTTACGAAAATCGGAAACACCTACTGGGCCACGGCCACGTCCTCGAACTGGGGGCCCACGTTTCCGCTGCTTAAATCGACCAACCTGACCGACTGGACGCTGGTGGGCCACGTTTTCCCCGGCGAGCGGCCGGCCTGGGCCGACTACTACTTCTGGGCGCCCGAAATCAGCCAGGACGGCGGCAAAACCTACATTTACTACACGGCCCACCGGCGCGGCGGCACCCTGAGCGTGGGCGTAGCCAGCGCCGACCGTCCCGAAGGCCCCTACCGCGACCACGGCCCCCTGGTGGGCCAGCCCGATGGGTCCATCGACGGCTTCCCCATCCGCGACGAGCACGGCCAGCCCTACCTCATCTGGAAAGAGGACGGCAACAGCGTGCAGAAGCCCACGCCCATCTGGGCCCAGCGCCTGAACGCCGCCCGCACCGCCCTCATCGGCGAGAAGACCGAACTGTTCCGCAACACCGCGGCTTGGGAAGGCAGGCTGGTGGAAGGGCCCAGCGTGGTGCGCCACGGCGGGTATTTTTATATGTTTTACGCCGCCAACGGCTGCTGCGGCCAACGCTGCACCTACGCCACCGGGGTAGCCCGGGCCAAAACGCTGCTCGGCCCGTGGGAGAAGTATGCCCAAAACCCCGTGCTCACCGGCAACGCCACCTGGACCTGCCCCGGCCACGGCACCGCCGTGGAGCGTGACGGCCGCTGGTTCCTGCTGCACCACGCCTACCAAACCGGCAGCTTCGAAAACGTGGGCCGCCAAGGTGTGCTGAGTGAATTCAAATGGACAACCGCCGGCTGGCCCGAATTCCTGAACAATCACAGCACGCCCGTTGCCCCCGCCGCACTGGCCGCCAAAGCCGTTCCCGCCGTACTAGCCGACGAGTTCAGTGCCCGCCGCCTGGCGGCCGTCTGGGAGTGGCCGGTGGAAGACAAGCCGCAGTTTGCCCTGAGCGAAGGCCGCCTCCAGCTCACGGCCCGCCCCGACCAGGGCGGCGCGGTACTGGGCCGCCCCACGCTCGCCGCCAACTACGAAGCGACCACCACCCTGCTGAACCCTGCCGCCTTACCCGCTGGCACCACGGCCGGCCTCGCCGCTCTCGGCGACCCCAACAACTCGCTGAGCCTGCTGGCCGGCGATGGCAAGCTGCGCATTCAGGAGCGCCGCGCCGGCCAAAACAAGGTGCTGGCCGAAACGATACTGCCTACTACCCCGGCCCTGTACTTGCGCCTGCAAGCGCAGGGCGGCAACCGCTACCGCTTTGCCTGGAGCAGCGACGGCCGCACCTGGACCGACATGCAGCCCGCCGCCGAAACAGCCGACGGCAGCTTCCTGCCGCCCTGGGACCGGGGCGTGCGCGTGGGCGTGATGGCCCAGGGGCCCGCCCCGGCCACCGCCGCATTCGAGCGGTTCGAGCTGCGCAATCAGTAGCCACCCACCATCCAGAAAAAGCCTTGGTGACACGTGTCGCCAAGGCTTTTTCTAGGCAGCTAAACCGAGTAGGGTCTGTGGCCTATGATGGTTTGTGGCGGGCGCTACTTGCGCACGCCAAAACGGTATTCAGTGCTCGAGTGAAAGGTTTCGCCCGCCTTGAGCACAGTACTGGGGAAATTGGGCCGGTTAGGCGAATCGGGAAAATGCTGGGTTTCGAGGCAGAAGCCGTAGTGCTGCCCGTAAGCCACGCCGCCCTTGCCTTTCAAGTTGCCCTTTAGGAAGTTACCCGAGTAGAATTGGATACCGGGCTGGTCGGTAAACACTTCCATGGTGCGGCCCGAAGTGGGCTCGTACACGGTAGCGGCGGGCTGCATAGTGGTGCGCATTTTATCGGCCAGCACCCAGTTGTGGTCGTAGCCGCCGGGAGCTGCCCCCGGCACTTGCCTGATGCGCTCACCGATGGCATGGGGCTGCCGGAAATCCATCGGGGTGCCGGCCACCGCCTGCAGCACGCCGGTCGGAATCAGCGTGTTGTCAACCGGCGTAAACCGGTCGGCGTTCAGCGTGAGCACGTGCCCCAAGATATCCTGGTCGTGGCCGTGGTTCAGGTTAAAGTAGCTGTGGTTGGTGAGGTTAAGCACGGTGGCTTTATCGGCCGTGGCGGTGTAGTCGAGGCGCAGCGCATCGGCGTTGGTTAGGGTGTATACCACTTGCACATCGAGTGCGCCGGGGTAGCCCTCCTCGCCATCGGGGCTGCGGTAGGAAAGCGTGAGCGTGGGGCCGGCCGCCGAAGTACCCGGGGTGGCCTGCCACACCCGTCGGTTGTAGCCGATGGTGCCGCCGTGCAGCGAGTTGGGCGCGTTGTTGATGGGCAACTGGTAGGTCTGGCCATTGAGGGTAAACTTGCCCGTAGCAATGCGGTTGCCGTAGCGCCCAATCAGCGCGCCGAAGTAGGGGTTTTCCTTCAAATATAAATCGTTGGTATAGCCTTCGAGCTTATCAAACCCCAGTACCACATCGCCGAACTGGCCGCTGCGGTCGGGCACTAGCAGGCTAGTGAGCGTGCCGCCCAAGGTGCTGATGGTGGCCTTCAAGCCGTGGGCGTTTTGCAGGGTGAACAGCTGAATGGCGGTGCCATCCGGGATGTTACCGAAAGGCGCCGCCGTGGGTCGGAGCGCGACTCCGGCAGCAGTTGAATCAGAACTCATGGCAGGTGGGGTGCGGGTAGTGGTTTCGGAAGCGGGGTGCTGGTTGCAAGCCGTAACCCCCCACAACAGGACGGCAACGCTGCTGTTGGCCAAGCCCAGGTACGAAGAATAAGTCATTGAGTAAGGGCGTAATGAGTGTACGCATTGAGTGTCGGTGTAGGAGTTGATATTCAAGTTGCTCAGCGCAAGTCCAAACCAACCAGGCGAAAGGTAGCAAACAGGCTCAGTCAACGCAAAGCTTTGCGTCGATTCGCTTGTTTTTATTCGCTTATTTGTCGGCTATGGGCATTTGCTTTTGTGCAATATTTGCTTAATTTGGTGCAATAAATACCCGTACGGGCACGTGCAACCGTGCCTACCATACCATACCCCGTGGCCAAAAAAATGCGTTTCTATCATTGATATA
>JANPOR010000071.1:0-8906 GCA_031428075.1 Hymenobacter sp.
GCCGCCCCCGCGGCCGATCCCATTGACCAGCTCGACCCGCGCCAGTTCATCCTCATTAAAAACGCCCGCGTCCACAACCTCAAAAACCTGAGCGTGGCCCTGCCCCGTAACCAGTTCATCGTCATCACAGGCCTTTCGGGCTCGGGCAAGTCGAGCCTGGCCTTTGATACCTTGTACGCTGAGGGCCAGCGGATGTACGTGGAAAGCTTGAGCAGCTACGCCCGGCAGTTCCTGGGTCGCATGGACAAGCCTGACGTGGACTACATCCGTGGTATTTCGCCGGCCATCGCCATCGAGCAGAAGGTCAGTATCAAAAATAACCGCTCGACGGTGGGCACCAGTACCGAGATTTACGACTACCTCAAGCTGCTGTTTGCGCGGGTGGGACGCACGTACTCGCCCGTGAGCGGCGAGCAGGTGCGCAAAGACAACGTGGCCGACGTGGTAGATTTTCTTGCGGCCCAGCCCGAAGGCACCCGCACTATGGTGCTGGCCCCGCTGCCGCCCCTGGCCCCCGGCCGCACCTTACTTAAGGAATTAGATTTGCTGCTGCAAAAAGGCTACAGCCGGGTGGTGCTGGGCGGCGAAACGATGTTCATTGAAGACTTAATCGGGGAGGGCAAGCCCGAGCCGAAAGGGGAGGTGTCCATCATGATTGACCGTGCCGTGCTGCGCCCAAACGACGAGGATTTGTTGTTTCGCCTGTCGGATTCGGTGCAGACGGCGTTTTTTGAGGGCCACGGCACCTGCCTGCTGCGTTTGAATGACGACGAGACGCGCACTTTCTCCGATAAATTTGAGTTGGACGGGGTGACATTTGAGGAGCCGAGTGTTAACTTTTTCTCCTTCAACAACCCGTACGGAGCCTGCCATACCTGTGAGGGCTTCGGCTCGGTGCTGGGAATCGACGAGGATTTGGTGATACCGGACAAGAGCATGACTGTGTACGAGGGCGCCATCGCGCCCTGGCGTACCGAGAAGCAGGGCGAGTGGCTGAAGCCGCTGCTGAAAAACGGCATCCGCTTCAACTTTCCCATCCACCGGCCTTACAGCGACCTCAGCGAAGCCGAACAGCGCCTGTTGTGGACTGGCAACAAGCATTTTCAGGGCCTGAATGCTTACTTCAAATGGGTGAGCGAGCAGACCCACAAAATCCAGTACCGGGTGCTGCAAAGCCGCTACCGGGGCCGCACCGTGTGCCCCGATTGCCGCGGTACCCGCTTGCGCAAAGATGCGCAGTACGTAAAAATCGACGGCCAAAATATCGCCGATATCGTGCTGCTGCCCATCTCGGGGGCCCTCGAATTCTTTAATAACGTGAGCCTGGAAATGCACGAGGCAAAGGTGGCCGAGCGGCTGGTGACGGAAATCACCAACCGCCTGGGGTACCTCGACCGCGTGGGCCTGGGCTATCTCACGCTGAACCGCCTGAGTAATACGCTGAGCGGCGGCGAGAGCCAGCGCATCTCGCTGGCTACGTCGCTGGGCTCGGCCTTAGTAGGCTCGATGTACGTGCTCGACGAGCCCAGCATCGGACTGCACCCGAAAGACGCCGAGCAGTTGATTGGTGTGCTGCGCTCGTTGCAGCAAATGGGCAACACCGTAGTGGTGGTGGAACACGAGGAAAAGATGATGCAGGCCGCCGACCAGATTATCGACATCGGCCCCGAGGCCGGCAGCGGCGGGGGCCACCTCATGTTTCAGGGCACGTACCCAGAGCTGCTGCGCGACACCGAAACCTACACCGGCAAGTACCTCAGCGGGGCCCTGGAGGTGGCGGTGCCGAAAGTGCGCCGCCCCTGGCGCAACGCCCTGGAGCTGACCGGGGCCCGCGAAAACAACCTCAAAAACGTGAGCGTAAAGATTCCGCTCGGCGTGATGACAGTCGTTACGGGCGTGTCGGGCTCGGGCAAATCCACGCTAATCAAGCGCATCCTGGCTCCGGCCTTGATGAAGCAATTGGGCGGCGGCGCGGGCGAAAGCACCGGCAAATTCGACCGACTCACCGGCGTGCAGGGCCAGGTGTCGCACGTCGAGTTTGTCGATCAAAACCCCATCGGCAAGTCGTCGCGCTCCAACCCCGTCACCTATGTGAAGGCCTACGACACCATCCGGACGCTGTTCTCGGAGCAGCCGCTGGCCAAGGCCCGGGGCCTCAAGCCGTCGCACTTTTCCTTTAACGTTGAAGGCGGGCGCTGCGAGGTGTGCCAGGGCGAAGGCCAAGTGAAAATCGAGATGCAGTTCATGGCCGACATCTACCTGACCTGCGAAAGCTGCGGCGGCCGCAAGTTCAAGCAGGACATCTTGGACATCAAATTCCAGGATAAAGGCATTGATGATGTGCTGGGCCTGACTGTGGCCGATGCCGTACAATTCTTCAAAAGCCAGCCCAAAGTAGCCGAGCGCCTCCAGCCGCTCGAAGACGTGGGCTTGGGCTACATCCGTCTTGGGCAGTCGGCCAACACACTTTCAGGCGGCGAGGCTCAGCGCGTGAAGCTGGCTTCGTTCCTGACCAAAGGCGCTACCCTTCAGCAGGACAAAATCCTGTTCATCTTTGACGAGCCCAGCACCGGTCTGCATTTCCACGACATCGCCAAGCTGCTGGGGGCCCTGAACGCGCTAATTGAGCAAGGCAATTCGGTGCTCATCATTGAGCACAACGTGGACATCATCAAGTGCGCCGACTGGCTGATTGACTTGGGCCCCGAAGGCGGATTGAACGGCGGGTATTTGCTGTTCGAAGGCACACCGGAGGACTTGGCCAAGCAAAAGGATACCAACCATACGGCCCGTTTCCTGGCCGACAAGCTAGCAGTCCCGGCGGGGTAATGCTATTTTGAGCCGGGTACAGTAGCATGAATAAGGCGCCCTAGCGGCTGGGCGTGGCGGAACCCGGGTGTGCCCACCGCGCCAGTAGCCCGCTCCCAGCCGCTGGTAAGACTCGCCCCGGGGCCCGTAGGCTCCG
Source organism: Hymenobacter sp. (assembly GCA_031428075.1). Taxonomy (GTDB): domain Bacteria; phylum Bacteroidota; class Bacteroidia; order Cytophagales; family Hymenobacteraceae; genus Hymenobacter. Next base: position 2,966 of record JANPOR010000071.1, read on the forward strand.
CCGCCGTGCTGGTAGGGCCCGCCATTGTTCTGGTAGATCTGGCAACAGTTCCAGTAGGCCCGGTAGCAGTGCCGGTAGGCTCGTCCACAGTTCTGGTAGGCTCATCCAAGGCATTTTCCCGTCCTATCATTGCACATTACCGGCTTTTGGGAAGATCCTCCGGGCCCCGGCGTGGGCGGGGCCTGCTATCCATAACCGGGGCGGCGACTTTGCCCGTACACACCCATTACTTTGTATACTCGTTTCCTTCATCATGTCGCCCACCCATTCCCAACCGCCCGACCATTACGCCGCACCCGAACGCTCGGCTACCGGCCGTACGTGGCGCTGGCTGGCTGCCGCGGCCATTTTTGGCAATATCCTTCTCAACTACTACTCCAATACCCACCCGCTGAACGGGCAAACCATGGGCGCAGTGTCGGCCAAATACCCGACCCTGCTCACGCCGGCAGGATATGCTTTTGGTATATGGGGCGTGATTTTTATAGGCTTGACCGTTTACGCAGTGTGGCAACTGTTGCCAGCACAGCGGGCGCTGTCGCTGCCCGACGCGTTGGCCAAGCCTCTGGCGCTGGCCAACGTGGCCACGGGCACTTGGGTAGTGCTGTTCGCCTATGAGTTGGTATTGCCCAGCGTGGCCGTCATGCTCGTCATTCTGGGTACGCTCATTGCCGCCTATGGCCGGGCCCGGCGACGGGTGCTGGCCGGAGCCGCCCCGGCCTGGGCTAGCCTGCCGCTGGCCCTGTTTCTGGGTTGGATTTCGGTGGCTTCGGTCATCAACCTCACCATTGGGCTGCAACAGTTGGGGTGGCGGCCCGCCGAGGGCGTGGCCGTAGTGCTAGCGCTGGGTCTGCTGCTGGTAGTAGTGGTACTGGCCCTGGTCATAAGCCGGGTAGTCCAGGAATGGGCGTTTCCACTGGTAGTGGCTTGGGCGCTGGCAGCCATTTGGGTGGTGCGGCTGCACGAAGTGCCCGAGTTGGGCTGGGCCGCGCTGGCGGGCGCGGCTGTGGCCGCTATTGGCGGCGTAGCGCTGTCGCGGAGGGGCAATCGTCGGCAGCCTTGGGAAGTGGCAACGGCCGCCGCCGATGCGCAGACCGCGGCCTTGGCCAGTCGCCGGCCCCCTACTGAGTAAGCTAACCCGGCACGGGCAGCGTAGCTTTGAGGCGTCTCACCCTTACGCCCAATTATGCGCCAGAACCTCGTTGCCGGCAACTGGAAAATGAATCTTACCTACCCGGCTGCCCTCGCGCTGGTCGGCGAGATTACTGCTTCGCTGGCCGACGCACCGGCCGGAGCCGCTCACCCAATTGTGGTGGTGTGCCCGCCGTTTCCATTTCTGGCCGGCGTAGGCGAAAAGCTGCCGCAGGGTAGCTCCTTGCACTTGGGGGCCCAAAACTGCCATCACAAAGAAAGCGGTGCCTTTACCGGCGAAGTATCGGCCCCGATGCTGGCCTCGGTGGGCTGCGAGTACGTGATACTTGGCCACTCCGAGCGCCGCCAGTACTTCCGCGAAGATGACGAATTGCTGAGCCAGAAACTAAAAACGGCCCTGGCCATTGGCCTAAAGCCAATTTTTTGCGTGGGCGAGTCGCTCGATACCCGCGAGGCCGACGAGACCTTTGATTATATCGCCAAACAGCTGAAAGACGGTTTATTTCACCTCAGCAACGAAGAGTTTGCCCAGGTTGTGATTGCCTACGAGCCGATTTGGGCCATCGGCACCGGCAAAACGGCTACGAGCGCCCAGGCGCAGGAAGTTCACGCCTTTATCCGCGAGCAGGTAGCCCGCGCCTACACCGCCGAGGCGGCCCTGAACGTTTCTATTCTATACGGCGGCTCCGCCAATGCCCAAAATGCTCGTGAGCTGTTCGGCCAGCCCGATGTGGACGGTGGCTTGATCGGTGGCGCTTCTCTGAAAGCCAAGGATTTCGTAGAAATCATTCGTTCCTTTTAAGCGTTCAGTCGACCCCGGCCTTTATTCCGAGCGCGGTGAGGAAGCCGAACTGAAGCTAAATTTAAGAGCTACCCCGACTTCCTCGCCGCGCTCGGAACGACAACGGGACGCGGCCTGCTCTTTGCCCAGGGCCCTCATTGTGCTCATGCGTTAAATGCCTTGCCGTCGTGTTTTTCTCTTTTCTCTTTTCTGCGTTGCTGGCCCTGGGGCCTTCCGCTAGGGCCCCCAAGGGTTCCATCGACCCGTGTAAAATCTACGGTTCGGTATACCTCGAAACCGATCCGGCGCGGCGCGGCGGCTGCTTCGGCATTGTGTACGTGGAGCCCGACCCAGCTTTTGCCGACCTGCTGGTGTTCAAGGAAAGCAATAAGCTTTTCGCCGACAAAGCCGGGCTGTGGGCCGAGGCCCCCAACCGCGATTTCGCCGACTATGTGCTATTCGTGACACCCACACGCGGCTTGGCCGATTTCACAATTCACTACACCACCGTGCGCTCCTTCGCGGGCTGCAAAACGGAGTAGGATAACTCTCAAAACACGATCAATCAAAAAGCCGCCTCCGAAAGAAGCGGCTTTTTGTGAGAATGCCGCCGGTAGCGCCGGCAGCGCCGGCAGGGCAAGCCGGGGCCGTACTTTGCCGCCGCATGGAACTAGAACTATGCCACCCATTCAAAGCCTTCGGGCCCAAAACCGTGTTGCGCGACTTGAGCCTCACGGCCCGCAGCGGCTACTGTGTGGGCGTGCTGGGCCGCAACGGCGCCGGCAAAAGCACGCTTTTCAACCTGCTTACCAACGGCCTGCTGCCCAACCGGGGCGAGATGCTGCTCGATGGCGTGGCCCTCGGTGAAACCTTCCCGGTGGCCGTCAAGCGCCGCATGGGGGCCTTGGTCAACCAGGCTTACTTGGTGGAGAAATTATCGCCCGTCGAGTATCTGCGCTTCGTGGCCCGCATCTACGAACTGCCCGACGCGGAGGCTCGCATCGACAGCCTGCTGGATTACCTGCTCGAAGATTATGCCGCCGTGCGCACCCGGCCGATGGCGTCGTTCTCTACTGGCATGAAGCAGAAAGTGGCCATTGCCGGCTGCACTGGCCCGAGCTGCTGATTTTGGACGAGCCGTTCAACGGCCCCGACGTGTTCTCGGCCGACCGGATGCTCGGCCTGCTCAACAGCTCTGCCCGCAGGCGCTGACGTTTATCTCGTCGCACAATCTGGCCCACATCGAAAAAGTAGCCACCCACTTGCTTGTCATTGACGAAGGCGAAGCTAAATATTGGGCCCCGATGGACGACTTCCTGCAAGGCCAGCACGTCTACCTCGGCGATGCCCTGCTCTAGCTCATTCACCCCGCCGCCGCCGGTACCGGCCAAGACCTGTCATGGCTGACCACGCGCCGCTAGGCCACTTCCTGCCCTGCCTGCTGGGCCGCCGGCTGCGGGCCGTGCTGTGGGCGGCCGACGGCGGCGAGCGGGCCGTGGCCCTGCTGTTGCTGGCCATCGGGTTGGCCTATGGCGCCGGCTTCGGCGCGTTGCTGAACCATGGCGCGAGTGGCAAGCTGGCCGAGTTTCTGCCTCAGCTGCTCATTGGTCTGAACGCGACGCTGCTAGGTTCGGCGCTGCTCATCGATTTTTTGCCTTCGCTACGGCCCGTCGCGCGGTCCTTACCCGATCATTTCCCCGTCTCGGCCCGCCTGAACGTGGCGATAGCCTTTCTGCTGGATTTGATCACGCTGCGGCGGGTGTTGCTGCTGGTGCCGCTGCTGATGGCGATGGCCGTGGCTCCCGGCCACGCCGCCGTGCCGGGGCTGACGCTGCTGCTGCTGAGCACCGCCGCGTTCACCTTCAACCTTCGCCTGCTGGCGGCGCTGGGGCGGTGGCGGCACCCGCTGCTGGCCCTGCACCTGGGCAGCCTGGCCTTTTTGCTGTGGTGGCTGGGTCGCCCCGGCAGCCCGCACTACCTTGCGTTGGGGCTGCTGGCGGGCGCGCTACCCTAGGTGCTATGGGTCGGGCAGCTGTATTGGCTGGGTCCCTGTTTCAGCGTACGCTACCTGTCGGTGGAGGCCAGAAACGAGGCTACCAGCCGGTTCGACCGGCTTTCGCCTGAATGGAAGGTGTACCTGCGCAAAGCTTGGCTGCCGCTGCTGATAGGCCTGATTTTCAAGGTGGTGATGGTGGGACTTGGCGGATTTACGATGGCAAAAAACGGCGAATACCCTGAGGCCGGGTTTTTCACCGTTTTCTTCATCGTCTTTCTGCCCGCTATCGGCTTCACCTACGTCAACAACAACCTGTTTGGCTTCCTGCGGCCCTTGGTCGCCAACGAAATTCAGCGCCTGGGCCTCACGCCGCGCGTGCTCTGGCTGTATGCCCGCCTCGTCGGCCCCGTGGTGCTGGTTGATCTCTTGTTGTCGGTGGTGCTGATGGTTATTTTGTTTCCAGCGTCACGCTGGGGCTTGGCGGGTTTGCTGCCGTTGGGCGCGGTGGCCTTTCTAAGCCTGGGCCTGTGGGGTAGCTTGTACCAAGCCAAGCCTATGACTAAAGCCATTGATTTTGGCAATATGCGCAACAATACCTCCACTCTTATGAGCCTCCTGACGATGGGCGTCGGGGCGGCCATCTATTTCCTGCCGTGGTGGTGGGCCCGCGTTGGAGTGGCGGCCATCGTCACAGCTTCGGCGTGGTGGCCGGTGCGGCAGGTGCTGCGCAACGATGGCCCGCTGCGCCGTCGCCTCTGGCGCGGTATCCGAACATGAGGGAGTCGCCGCCCATTCCTGGATTTGATACCAACTTTGCCGAATGTTTCGCCCAAACGGCTTTCGCGAAGGCCGTTTTACAACCTTAGCGCCTGATGGATTTTATTGAACTGACCGTTGAGGCCCCCCGCGAGCTGGCCGATATTTTGGTGGCCGAACTGGGCGAAGTGGGCTTCGATACGTTTGAAGACAACGACGCGGGCTTCTGCGCTTATACCACCGAAGCCGCATTCGACCTCGACGTGGTGGCCGAAATCATGAGCCGCTACGAGGGCCTGGGCGAGCTAAACTATTCGCACCGTACCATCACGCGCCAAAACTGGAACGCCGAGTGGGAGAAGAATTTCCAGCCTCTCGTCATCGCCGATCGGGTGTCGGTGCGGGCTCCGTTCCACCCCGCACCCCAGGGCGTGGACTACGATATCGTGATCATGCCGCGGATGTCGTTCGGCACCGGCCACCACGAAACCACGGCCCTGATGATTGAAAATCAGCTCGATATCGACCACCGTGGCCTGCGCGTGCTCGACATGGGTTGCGGTACAGGCATCCTGGCTATTATGGCTGAAAAGCTGGGGGCCCGCCAAGTGCTGGCCGTGGACGTGGAGCCCTGGACCGTGGAAAACGCCGCCGACAACGCCGCCGAAAACCAGTGCCGCACTATCGAGTGCCGTCTGGGCGGAGCGGAAGTACTAGCCGGCGAAGCGTTCTTTGACCTTATCCTCGCCAACATTAACCGCAACGTGTTGCTCGAAGACATGCATGTCTACGCTGACTTGCTGCCCAGTGGGAAATGCATCCTGTTCAGCGGCTTCTACGAAGAAGATTTGGATAAAATAAAGAATGAAGCGACGCGCCAGGACTTGATTTACCAGCGTCACCGAACTTTGCGGAGTTGGGTATCGGCAATTTTTGTAAAGGCATAAAAGAATTTACGATTTTTACACACTAAGCCTAAATATCTGACGTAAAACTTATTATATAATAATAAAAGGGATCGGCGGCACGTTTTCGCTGCGGAGCCATGTTGCCAACCGAGCAGTTTTGCCGGCGTGCGGGGCCCATATCCCGCCGATTTCCGAAATTGTAGCCCCGACGTTGCGGCCAGTCTGTCAAACCTTGGCACGCGGAGGATTATTCGATTGCTATCCCTATGAGATATTTCATTGTTGTGGCCGCGCTGACGGCTGTGGTATGGAGCAGTGGCCGGCCGGTAGTGGCCCTGTCGTTGCCCA
>JANPOR010000072.1:0-9008 GCA_031428075.1 Hymenobacter sp.
CTGGCGATGAATTTGATGCAGTGTGATTTAAGCCATCAAAAACGTCGCCGTCATTGTCACTGTCCAGCAGACCGGGCGCGGCGATGACCATTGCCACTGATTGCGGGGCGGCGGCCGGGGCGCTGGCATCGAGTACTGTGAGGGCGGACTTATTGACAGGTGCCGTAGCGGCTAAATTGATTGCCAGGCAAAAGTCGGTCAAAGTGATGTTTCCAAGCTGCATTTCCGCCGCCGAAGGAATTATCCCAAGTGCCATCAGAGGTCTCATGCGGTCTTTGGCGACAGCAAGGTCCATGTCTTGCCATGCGTTGCTTTGTGCGGCACGATAAACGCCGTACTTCAGCTTTGCTGCGGCTGCCTCGTCCAAAAACCAGTGCACGTTGCCGGCGGCTGGGGCAATGAGTTGGGCCGGGTACTGGTCTACGTCGCGCGGGAATTCCAGTATCTGCTGCACGGCCGCGGCTTTATCAGAGCCATAAACCAGGAAAACCGTGGTCCACGCCTGGTTAAGCAACGGGGCAGTAAAAGTGATGCGGAACACTTGCTGTTCGGGCAGCCACACTTCCTTCACGCCCACGGTTTGGTCGTGCAGCACAGGCGTATGGGGGAAAAGTGAGGCCGTGTGGGCGTTGTCGCCCAAGCCCAGCAGCACCAAGTCAAAGCGCGCTTCTTCCGCCCCAAAAAACTCCTCGATGGCCAAGCCGTAATGCGCCGCCGCTTCGGCCGGGGCCAGGGCCGTGTCAACGGCAAACACTTGCGCAGGGCGGATGCCCAGCGGATCAAACAGGGCCGTCTTGGCCATCAGGTAATTGCTATCGGGCGAGGTTTGGGGCACGTTACGCTCGTCGCCGAAAAAGAAATACGCCTTTTCCCACGCTACCCGGGGCCGATAGGCGGGCGAGGCCAGCAGCTCGTACAGTTTTTTGGGCGAGCTGCCGCCCGACAGCGCCACGGCAAAACGCCCGTGGTCGGCTACGGCCTGGCCAGCCGTGGCCACGAAAAAGTCGGCCAGGGCCCTCAGCACCGCGTCAGCGGCCGGGAACACATGAAGCTGCGGCGGGCTACTTTTTGGCATTGAGCGGGGTGGTGAACCAGTGGAAACCGTCTTTGGCCACGAGGGCTTCGGCGGCCTCGGGACCCCACGAATCGGCCGAGTAGTTAGGGAAATCCTGGCTGATGCGGGTTTGCCAGGAGTTCATGATGGGCATCACCAAATCCCAGGCTTCTTCTACTTGATCGCCGCGCATAAACAGCGTCTGATCGCCAAGCATCACGTCGAGCAGCAGGGTTTCGTAGGCCTCGGGGGCCTCGCTGACGTAGGTGCCTTTGTAGTCGAACACCATGTCTACGGTGTTGAGCATCATGTCCACGCCGGGGCGCTTGGCCTGCACTTGCAACCGGATGCTCATCTCAGGCTGAATACTGATAATGAGCCGGTTCTGTCGCATTGTTTCCGCCGTTTCGGGCGGGAAGATGAGGTGCGGCACGTCTTTAAATTGAATCGTAATGACCGATGCCGAGCGGTGCAGGCGCTTGCCGGTGCGCAAGTAAAACGGCACGCCCTGCCAGCGCCAGTTGTCCACAAAAAACTTCACCGCCGCGAAGGTTTCGGTGTTCGACTCGGGGTTGGCCCCCGGCTCCTCACGGTAGCCAGGCACCTGCTGGCCCTCCAGCCAGCCGGAAGCGTACTGCCCGCGCACGGCCTGCTCGCGCACGCTCTCGGGTGTGAAGCGGCGCATGGCCCGCAGCACGTCCACCTTGCGGTTGCGCACCTCCTCGGCGCTGAAGCTCACCGGCGGCTCCATCGCTACAATGCACAGCAGCTGCAAGAGGTGGTTCTGAATCATGTCGCGCAGGGCCCCCGAACCGTCGTAGTAGCCGGTGCGCTCGCCCACGCCCAGCTGCTCGGTTACCGAAATCTGGACGTGGTCGATGCTGTTGCGGTTCCAGAGCGGCTCCATAATGGCGTTCGCGAAGCGGAAGGCCATTATATTCTGCACCGTTTCCTTGCCTAGGTAGTGGTCGATGCGATAAATCTGCTTTTCCTGAAAAATGCGGCCCAGCAGCGCGTTCAGCTCCTTAGCCGACGCCGCATCATGCCCAAACGGCTTTTCGATCACAATGCGCGTGCACTCGGCGTCTTCGGTGAGACCAGCCTTGGCCAGGTTTTCGGCGATGATGGGGAAGAAGTTGGGGGCCACTGCCAGGTAGTAGATGACATTGGCCGACGTTTTCCACTCACCTTCCAGGGCCTTAATTTTTTTGCCGAAATCCTTATACGTTTTGGCATCCTGCACGTCGGCGGCCTGATAGTAAATATTGGGCGCAAAGCCCTGCCACTGCTCGTCCTTGACTTGGCCCCTACGCGAGAAATGGTTAACGTCGTCCAGCACCCGGCCCCGGAACTCGTCGTCGGTGAGCTTGGTGCGGCCGGTGCCGATGAAAGCAAAGTGGTTGGGCATCCAGCCTTCCAAGTACAGATTGTAGAGGGCCGGGGCCAGCTTGCGGGCATTCAGGTCGCCGGTGCCGCCGAAAATGACGAACACCGTCGGCTGCGATTTCAGAAGAGCGTTCATTTACAATTGCGTTTTAGAGGGCTCTACGTTTGACTGCTTGGTGCTGGGCACGGGCGGCGTGGCGGGAGCCTGACCGACCTGCGGGCCCGCGGGCGACTCTACTCGGTCGCATAACCCCGTCCACTGAGTGTGGAAAACGCCCTCTTTTCCAATCAGCTCATAGGTATGGGCCCCGAAATAGTCACGCTGAGCCTGGATGAGATTGGAAGGCAGCCGCGCCGTACGAAAGGCGTCGAAATAGCCCAGCGCGCTTGTGTAAGCAGGCACCGCAAGGCCGGTCGTGACGGCAGCGACCACCACGGCGCGCATACCTGGCACGGATTCGAGCACCAGTTTCTGCACCTGCGCGTCGAGCAGCAAGTGCACCAAGCCTTTATCGTTTTGGAAAGCGTTAAAGATGTCGTTCAGAAAGGTGGACCGGATTATGCAGCCGCCGCGCCAGATTTTGGCGATGGTGGCCAGCTCCAATTCGTACTTGTACTCCACCGAGGCCTTGGCCAGCATGTGCATGCCCTGGGCGTACGACATGATCATGCTGAAGTAAAACGCCTGCTCCAGGCTGATTAGGAAGGCCTCCTGGTCCACTGCCAACGGCACATCGGCCGCGGGGTACAGGCCGGCCAGCTTCTCGCGCAGCTCTTTGTACTTCGACAGGTCGCGCATCGAAACGGCGGTGTCGATGGTTGGGATGGGGGCCTGCAAGTCCATGCCCACCTGCGAAGTCCACTTGCCAGTGCCCTTGGCGCGGGCCTCGTCCTTGATGTCGTCGAGCAGCAGGTGGGTGGCACCGGGCGCGTCAAAGGCAAAAATATCCTTCGTAATGTCAAGCAAAAAAGACTGGAGCCGGCCCTCGTTCCACCGGGTGAACACCTGGCCGATGGCGGCGTTGTCCATTTTCAGACCGTTTTTGAGGATGCCGTATGTTTCGGCAATCAGTTCCATAAGGGCGTATTCGATGCCGTTATGCACCATTTTCACGAAGTGGCCGGCTGCTCCGGGGCCCATGTAGGCCACGCAAGGCGCGCCGTCTACTTTGGCCGCGATGGCCTCGAACACCGGCTGCATCACCTTGTAAGCTTCCCGGTCGCCGCCGGGCATCATGCTGGGGCCAAAGCGGGCCCCTTCCTCGCCGCCCGACACGCCCATGCCGAAAAAATGTAGGCCCTGGCTTTCCAGCACCTTCGCGCGGCGCTCGGTGTCGGTAAAATGCGAGTTTCCGCCGTCGATGAGAATGTCGCCGGAGCTAAGCAGGGGCTGCATTTCAGCAATTACGCTGTCCACGATGGCACCAGCGGGCACCAGTAGCATGATGGCACGGGGCGTTTGGATGCTCTGCACGAACGCGGCCGGATCGGTGAAGCCTTTTACGGGCTTGCCCTGGCCTTCCTGACCCAGGAGCTCTATCTGCTTGGCGTTCTTATCGTAGCCGGCCACGGCAAAGCCGTGGTCGGCCATGTTCAGCAGCAGGTTGCGGCCCATCGTGCCGAGGCCAATCATGCCAAAGGCGTACTGCGTGGGGTTGGGGCTCATGGATTTTGCGGGTTTAAGGGAGTAGAAGGCCCGGATGGCCGGGCCGCGAAGAAAGCAGGGAAGCGCACGACTATACGCAACCCGCCGCCGTTGGGCTACCTAAGAACGACCCGTCGGCCCTGCAAAAAAGCCCCGCAAGTAGTTGCGGGGCTTTTCAAAGAACGCTACGGCAGCACCTTTATTAGCAGTTGCGAGGCCTGGGCCGGCGAATGGTAGAGCCGGTGCGTGGCGCTCTGAAAATCGCCAGCATCGGCTTCGAAGATATTGGGCACGTACTTCTGCGGGTTGCGGTCGACGAGCGGAAACCACGTGCTTTGCACCTGCACCATCAGCCGGTGGCCCTTGCGAAAGGTGTGCATCAGGTCCTGCACGATGAAAGGCACCGCCGTTACCTGGCCCGCCACGAAGGGCTCGGGCTTGCTGAAGCTGTTGCGGAAACGGCCGCGCATCACCTCCGAGCGCACCATTTGCTGGTAGCCGCCGAGGTGCACGCCCGGCGCGGTGCGCGGGTTATCGGGCGTGTCGTCGGGGTACACGTCGATGATCTTCACCACCCAGTCGGCGTCGGTGCCGGTAGTGGCCACTTGCAGCCGCGCCTGAATGGGCCCGGCAAGGGTCAGGTCTTCGGTCAGCGCATCGGTTTGGTAAGTGAGCACGTCGGGGCGTCGGCCGGCAAATCGTTGGTCGTCAGTCATATATTCACGAGTCATGCGCGTGGCGGTGGCTTCGGTGTAGGGTACTGGGTGGGCCGGGTCGCTCACAAACTGGTCGAATTCAAAATTAACATCGGCGCGGCGGCGCTCATTGGCACCATCGGTGGGTGGGCTGAAACTCAGGCCTCCGGCTTGGCGGAAATACAAAGTCTTGGTTTGGGCCTGTTTGGGTGGCCAAGCGTCGAACGTGCGCCAGCGGTTGGTGCCCCCTTCAAATACGGTGGCCTCGGCGATTTTGGCAACGGCCGTCGGCTTGTCGTCTTTAAGATAAGCCTTGAAAAACGGCGCTTCCATATTTTCCTGGAACCATAGCGAGGGCGAAGGGCCATAGGCCACGTTGCCTACCATTTCGCCGGTGGTGCTGGCCCAGCCACCGTGCACCCAAGGCCCCATCACGAGGCGGTTGGATAGCCCAGGGTTCTTCTGTTCGATGGCTTCGTAGGTGTGCAGGGCCCCGAACAAGTCCTCCGCGTCGTTGAATCCGCCCACCGTCAGCACCGCCGTTTTCAGGTCGTGCAAATAGGGCCGTGGGTTGCGAGCTTGCCAGAAAGCGTCGTAGTTGGGGTGCTGGGTGAGGTCGGTCCAGTGCTTGTACTGGCCGTGAAAATAATTGGCATCAACGTTTTTTAACGGACCCAGCTTGTAATAGAAGTCATAGGCGTCGGGCGTGCTCATTTGCGGACCGTCGGGGTAATGGGCCTGCGGCTGCGGCCGGGGCATACCGAAATTATTCCAGAAGCCCATCACGCCGGTCAGAAAATAGGCCCCGTTGTGGTAGTCGTCGTCCCAAAACCAGTCCGTAACCGGGGCCTGCGGGCTCGACGCCTTCAGGGCCGGGTGGCGGCTGAGCAGGCCCGCCGTGGTGTAGAAACCAGGGTACGAAATACCCCACTGCCCCACACGGCCGTTATTTTTGGGGCCCTTCTTGGTCAAGTATTCGATGGTATCAAAGGTATCGGTGCCTTCGTCCACGTCCTTTTTGGCGGGATGCTTCTCGGTTTCGGGCCGCACGTCCTCAAACGTACCCTCCGAGAGGTAGCGGCCGCGCACGTCCTGGATGGCAAATATGTAGCCCTCACGCATCATGAGGCCGTTCTGGGCAATGCGCAGCCGGTACTTGCCCGGTCCGTACGGCCCCGCCGAGTAAGGCGTGCGGTTGAGCATGATGGGGTAGCGCACCCGGTCCGCGTCCTTGGGCGCATACACGATGGTGTAGAGCTTCGCCCCGTCGCGCATCGGTATCTGGTATTCCGTCTTGTTATAGTGCTCGCGGGCGTAAAGCGTGTCGGCGAAAAATTTGGCCTTGAATTCCGCATCCGTGACGGCTTGGGTGGCGGGCGGCGGCACTGGTGCTTGGGCGTGGGCCCTGAGGGCCGCCAAGGCCAGCAGCGCGACGAGGTGAAAGTGTTTTTTCATGGATTGAAAGTAGCGCAGACTTTGCAGTTTGCGTTGCTGGCCGCAATCAGCCGGATGAAGCGGGTGCCGAGGACTTCACAGTCCGCGCCGCTGTTTATTCATTCGCCAGGCTCTTATTCAATGCAATGATGGCAGTTTTGTAATCTTCGCGGGCGATGATAAATTGAATGTTCACCTTGCGCAGCGCGAAGCCGGCGCTCTTGATGTTGATGCTTTCCTCGGCCAGGGCCCCGGCGACCTTGGCCAGCAGCCCGGGCCGGTCGATATTGGAACCGATGAGGCATACCATCGCCGATTTTTCTACGGTTACCTTCTCGTACCGGGCTTCGAGCTGCGGCACCAGGTTTTTCTTCAGATCCTTTTCCCAAATCAGCACCGAGATGCTATTGGCGCTGGTGGCCTTGAAGCTGTAGCTCACCCCCAGCTCGTAGAAGATGCGCATGATGTCGAGGTCGAAGCCGGCCGTGCCCACCATCAACGGGTCGTACACGTCAATCAGCACCACTTTGTCGGTGCCGGTGATGACCTCCACCCGCTTCTGGGCCGACACGTAGCCCTTGGTGATGAGCGTGCCGGCGTGGGCAGGCTCAAAGGTGTTTTTGATGCGCAGGTTGATACCGTTAATTTCCAGTGGCTTCGACGCTTTCGGGTGGATGGCCTCCATGCCCACGTCGGCCAGCTGGTCGGCCACGTCGTAGTTCGTCGCGCCCACCGGGTGGCAATGGTTGGGCCCCACCAGCAACGGGTCGGCCGAGCACAAGTGGTATTCCTTGTGAATGATGGCCTCGCGGGGCCGCACCGCCACGGCTATCTTACTAAATGTCACTTCCGAATAACCCCGGTCAAATTCCCGCATGATGCCCTCCGTGCCCTTGGCGTAGCCGGTGGCTACGCAAATGGTTTCGTCGAGCTTGATGCCTTTGAAGGCGTGCTCAATACGCTGGTCGATGGTGTACGGCTTGTTGTCGTGGAACCCGCTCAGATCCACCAGCGTGGCGTGCACACCCCGGTTTTGCAGGATGTTGACCGAGTTGAACGCCGAGTGCGCCTCGCCGATGGAGGCCAGGATTTCGCGAGCCGCCTGCAGGATGTTTTCGCTGCTCACGTAGCCCGAGGCCAGCACGTTGGTGAGGCTATCGAGGTAGGTTTGGGCATCTGCGACGCGTTGTTCGATGAAGGCGTCGGCCACCGCCAAATCCAGGCCCAGCGGCGCGTACTGCCGATTCAGCCCTTTTAGCTGGCCCGTTACCTCGCGCAGGGCCCTGTGAAATTTCTTGAACTCGCTAATGCGGTGGTACACGCCGGGCGCGCCGGTTTTCTTGTCCTCCAACAGCCAGTTGGTTACGCCTGCGTAGGCCGACACCACGAAAATACGGTTGTACAGTTCGGGGCCTTGGCGGTGGTAAAAGACGATGTTGGCGAGTACGTCGTCAAAGGCACTCATCGACGTGCCGCCGATTTTCTCTACTGTCAGCACTGGGATTGCGGAATGAATAAGCGACAAACTTAGGCAGCGGGGTCCAGTAGCACGGTGTGCGATTCCGGGTTCGCATGGATGCAACTAGCGCGAGGCTCTGCCCCGCGCTAGTTGCGCATTTTTGCCCCTCCCCTACTTGCCCAGCGACACCATGTTCGTCAGCAGGCGGTAGGCCCCCGGTACGCCGACCGGCAGCTCCCGAAACAGCGACAAGCCCGTGTAGATGTAGTGCCCCTTGCCGTAGTCGGCCACCAGGATGGCGCTTTGCTTAGCCGTTTCGCCGGGGTCGCTGCTGGCGATGATGGGCGTGTAGTGCGCGTCCCACGCCGAAGGATAGTACAGGCCCTGCTCCTGTACCCAGCCCTGAAAGTCGGCCGAGGTAATCTTGTTGGGCACGTTCAGCAGCGGGTTTTTGGGTTGCAGGAACGTCACCGGGGCCCCTTCCACCGTCACCCGGTCGTTGGAGAGGGTGAGCGGGTAGGGCCCGATTTGGGGCAGCACGGTGCCGCGGCTCACCACGTACTGCACCACCAAGTTGCCACCGTTCTCGACGTACTTCAGCAGCTCGGGCTGCTGGGTTTTGAGGCGGTCGACCACGTTGTAGGCCCGCACGCCCAGCACCACGGCGTCGTAGCGGGCGAGGCGCTCGGCGGTGAGGTCGGTGTTGGCGTCGAGCAGCGTCACGGTGTAGCCGAGCTGCCGCAGGGCCTCGGGCACCTCGTCGCCGGCCCCCATCAGGTAGCCGATTTGCTGGCCCCGGCGCTGCACGTTCAGCTTCACCAGCGGCGCCACGGCCTCCGGGAACAGCGTTTGGGTGGGGATGTGCGGGTAGATGATTTGCTGGATGCCGCGGGTGTAGGCCTGGCCGTCCACGGTGGCCACGGCGCGCAGTTCAGCCTTGCCCTCGGGGACCCCCGGGCCCGGCCGCAGGGTGAAGTTCACGGTCTGCTCGTCGTCCTTGTTCTTCAGGTCAAACGGCGCCGTGGCCGGCTCGGCCTGCCAGCCGGCGGGCACGAGTAAGGCCAGGGCCCCGCGCACCCCGGCCCGGCCGGCCCGCAGCGTCACGGGCACCTGCTTGGGCTGCTGGTCGGCAAACACGTAAGCGCGGGCGGCGGGGATGTTCACCATCACGGCCGGCACCACGATAAGCGGCTGGTACAGCTCGCCCAGCACGGGGTCGGTGTACTTGTATTGAACGGGAACGGCGAAATCGACTTCTTGATTTTCGAGTTGAACTGAGAATATAACATCAGCAGCGGCCTCGTTTTCAGGACGTCCTCGCTCCAATTGATCGGC
>JANPOR010000073.1:0-13146 GCA_031428075.1 Hymenobacter sp.
GTAACTGGCGGGCTGGCTTACTTGCCCATTTTCTTGGCTTCGGCCAGCAGTTCCTCGTCCATTTTCACGTACTCGGCGTTGGGCGGGGTGGCAGCCAGGGCGGCTTTTTTCGACGCTTCGGCGGCCGTCATGGCGCCTTTGTAGTCCTTCATTTTCAGGCGGATTTTAGCCTCGGTGCTCAGGTTCCAGAACTTGGTGGGCTCGGCGGCGTTGGCTTTCTGAATCCAGGCCAGGGCTTGCTTCAGGTCCTTGTTGTTGTCGTTGTAGTACACGGCGGCCAAGGCGAGGTCGGCGGGGGCGGGGTTGGCGTTTTTGGTGATTTTCTCGTCAATCTGGGCCGCGATTTTGCTGTCTACTTCGGCCACGATTTTAAATTTCGCGCCCGTCGTGGCCCAGCTCATTTCTACGTTGGCCGTGGCCGGGGTGAGGTCGGCAAAGTCGATGGTGAAGGTTTCGACCTTGGCGGGCAGCTTGTAGGGTTTGATGGTGAAGCGGGCCACGTCCTGGTCGTCCTTGAAGCCGTCCACGTCGGCGCCTTGCTTGAGGTTTTTGTTCAGCACCACCGTCCACTCCGCCGCGTTGGGAATGGTGTAGATACCGTACTCGCCGGCCGGAATCTTCTTGCCCTCAATCGTCACATCGTCCGAAAACTTGATGCTCGTGGTGGCGTTGGCGCCCGTGCGCCAGCGCTTGCCATAGGGCACCACGGTGCCGAAGACGGCGCGGTTCTTCACGCCCGGCCGCGAGTACACGATGGTCACGTCGGTGAGGCCCACGCGCTGCATCACGGTGCTTTTGGGGCTGGGCTGCGGGGTATTGATTTGAGCCTGAGCCGCGGGGGCCCCCAGCAGCGTTGCGGCCGTGGCGGAGAAAGTCAACAGTTGAAATTTCATTGAACTGGGAAAAGGGTTGGTTTAGGCCCCAAAACTACAAAACCCGCGCTGGGGGCGCGGGTTTTGGCGGATTTATGGGTAATCAAAATACTCTGTTGTCAATTCCTCGCCCTCGTATCGCTTCAAGGTTGACTCTCGCTCAACTTCTAGAATCAATTCCAGTCCGTCGCGTATCATGAAGCGCAATTCTTCCATGTTGCGCCCTTGGGTGATGACCGCCGGCATTTCAGCTAATTGGCCAACGAGCCAACCATCTTCGCCTTGCTGAACGATCAATGTAAATTGCATAGTTATTTAACCATCTTCACCCCTTTTCGCTGAAACATTTGCTCAATATCCGTGACGGTGGCCGGTGCAATTATTTGCGTTGTGTCCAAATAATAAGCTGCTGCCCCAGAAGAGGAAAGAAGAATCCACCTATTGATTCTAACAGCTTTTTTAAAAGTTGCGGGCCAAGGCAGTACGCTGTTAACAGCATTTCCCTGCATAATAATTGAATCGTCAGAAAGTGTATAAGTTAGCCCGTCTGATAAGGCAGGCGTATTATCATAATTCTTTTTGAAAGCCTTAATATATGAATAGTAAGTAAATATGTAGAATGCTAGTATTACAAGAGGCATCCATAAAGCGTTTTTATCAAATTTACCATCTCCCTCAGCAAATAAGTAACTAATGCTGGATACAAATGGTATTAACATCACCACTGGCAGCACAATTATTGTCTTGCGTATTTTCCGTAAATACTTCCAATTAATAGAAGTAAATTCAGCCAACGTGAGGGGGGATTTTTCGAAAACTATGGGCTCCATAAGAAGGGCTAAGGTGTAGCACAAACTTACGGTTAACTCAACTCAAACTGCAACCGCAGCAAATTCGCGTAAATCCCGTTCTCGTTGTCTGCCAGTTCGTCGTGCGAGCCGGATTCGACGATGCGGCCGCCATCGATTACCAGGATTTTATCGACTTTACGGATGGTGCTGAGGCGGTGGGCGATGATGATGCTGGTGCGGTGCTGGAGCAGCTCGTCCAGGGCCCCCTGCACCAGCTTTTCGCTTTCGCTGTCGAGGGCCGACGTGGCTTCATCGAGGATGAGGATGGCGGGATTTTTCAGGATGGCGCGGGCGATGGCCACGCGCTGGCGCTGCCCGCCCGAGAGCTTGATGCCGCGGTCGCCTACCACGGCGTCGAGGCCTTCGGGGAAGGAGCTGATGAACTGCCAGGCGTTGGCCTTGCGGGCGGCGGCGATGATTTCGTCGTCGGTGGCGTTGGGCTTGCCGTAGGCGATGTTCTCGCGGATGGTGCCGCCGAAGAGCAGCGTCTCCTGCGGCACGATGCCGATGTGGCGGCGCAGCTCGGTGAGGTCGTATTTGCCGACGGATTGGCCATCGACCAGAATCTCGCCGCCGGTGAGGTCATAGAACTGCATCAGCAGGCCGGCAATGGTGCTTTTGCCCGCGCCGCTGGGGCCCACCAGGGCAATTTTCTCGCCCGCCGCGATGCGGAAGTTAATGTCTTGCAGCACCGGCAAATCGGGCCGCGTAGGGTAGCTGAACGCCACGTGGCGGTACTCGATGTCGCCGTGCAGCCGGATGGCCGGCGCGCCGGGCCGGTTCGATGGCTCGCTGGCCTCTTCCAAAATTTCGAGGATGCGCTCGGAGGCCCCCAGCGTGCTTTGCACCTTGCCGTACATCTCGCCCAGGCCGCCCACCGAAGCCCCTACGAAGGCCGTGTAGATGATGAACGACACAAGCTGGCCGATTTCAAGGTGGTCGGGCCCTGTGCTGTGCACCAGCGTGGCGCCGCGCCACAGCACTAGGATGATGCCGCCGAAAAGGCCGATAATCACGAATGAAACGAAGGCCCCGCGGTACAAATTACTGCGCAACGCCGCCGTCACGGCCTTGCTCAGCGAGAAGTTGTAGCGTCCCACCTCAAACATTTCATTCGTAAACGCCTTGACGGTATTAATCGCCTGCAAGGTTTCCTCCACGATGACGTTGGTTTTGGCCAGCTCTTCCTGCGTGATTTTCGACTGCTTTCGAATTTTTTTGCCAAACACAAAGGCTAGCAGCACCAGCACCGGGAAGGTGGCCAGCATGAAGAGCGAGAGCTTCACCGACGTCACCATGATGAGCACTGTGCTGGCGATGAGCGTTACCACTTGGCGGAACAGCTCGGCCAGCGTCAGCGAAAACGTGTCCTGGATGTTGGCTACGTCGGAGGTGATGCGCGAAGTGATGGCCCCCACGCGGTTCTTTTCGAAGAATGGAATTGGCAGCGTTACGAACTTGGCGTAGAGCGCCTGCCGAATGTCGCGCACCGTGAACTCGCTCACCTGCGTGAAAAACCAGATGCGCCCGAACGAGAAAAACCCCTGCATCACAATCACGGCAAAGAGCGTGAGGGCGATGCGTGTGATGTCGAACACGGCCCCGCCGGGCAGCACGAACGGCTTGCCGTTGGCCGCGTCTACGAGCTTGCCCGCTACCCATGGGAAGGCCATGAACGTGGGGCTGCTGAGCGTGAGCAGCACCAAGCCGACGATAAACTTGGCGCGGTAGGGCAACACGTAGCGGAAAATCCGCAGGCTGCGCTGGAACGCGGCTTTGGTAATCTTGGGTTTGGGCGCGTCCGCGGTCGGGTCGGCGCCGCTGGTATTTAGTCCGCTTCGGGCCATATAGAGTGGCGCAGGTATCGAGTTGCGCCTTGAAATGAATTGATTATAATTACAAACAGCGGGCGTAAAGGTCCTATTTCACTACTTTCAGCAGCGCGCTGTTGCCGAACGGCACCGGCAGCTGGACGGCTACCGGCAGCGGCACGCCCAGGCGAGTGGCCGGTTGCCAGGGCGGCAGCATGGCCGCCACGCGCAGGGCCTCCGCGTCGCACTCGGGCGAGAGCGAGCGGGCGACCTTGAAGTCGCTGAGGCGGCCGTCGCTGCCCACGGTGGCGTTCAGCAGCACGTTGCCGGTGATGCTTTTGACGCGGGCGGCCTCGGGATACTTTAGATTTTCTTGGAAAAATGCGCCCAGCGCCTGGGGCCCTCCCGGGTACTGCGGCGCCTTGTCGGGCCGGTTGAGGGCCCCGCCGTGGGCTTGGACTTGCATGTGGCCGGGCCGTAGCACCGTAGGCGCTTTGCTGGTGGCCGGCGCGGGCACCGTTTGCGCCAGGGCCGCCGGGCCGGCAAGGAGCAATAGAAACAGTGAGGTTTTCATTAACAGAATATTAACAGACTGCGCCAGCAACCCAAGTCCCCGCCTAAACCGCCGCAACGGGCACAGGGTTCAGCGCGGGGCGGCGTGAAATGGCGAACAGGCCCAGCAGCACCAGGGCCCCGTTCAAAAGAAGAATCTCGAACCCGAACTTGTAGCCGTTCAGCCACTCCACCGAGTGCGTTACGATGAGCAGCGTGAGCAGCACGCCGCCCACGCATACGGGCAGCACCAGGCCGTCGCGCAGGCTGCGCCGCGTGAAAATCCCGAAGGCAAACAAACCCAACAGGGGCCCATAGGTGTAGCCGGCGGTTTTGAACACGGCATCGATCAGGCTCTGGTTGTTGAGGACCCGAAAGGCGAGGATGATGCCAATCAGCGCCACCGACCAGCCCAGGTGCGTGAGCTGACGCAGGCGCGTCTGGCGGGCTTCCGGGTACTGCTTGATGTTAAGAAAATCGACGCAAAACGACGTGGTGAGGGCCGTAAGGGCCGAATCGGCCGAAGCGTAAGTGATGGCGATGAGGCCCAGGATGAAGACGATGCCCGCCAGCAGCGTGAACTGCGTGGTGGCTAGGTAGGGAAATACCAAATCGGTGTCGAGGCTGTGGTTGGGCTTGAGTAACTGGGGTAACTCGCTCAAATGAAGGCCTTTGGCGGCAGCGTATTGGTAAAGCAGTACGCCCAGCGTGAGGAAGAGCACGTTGACGCCCACAATCACGGGCGTGAACCAGAACAGGTTTTTCTGGGCGTCGGCGAGGCTGCGGCAACTCAGGTTTTTCTGCATCAGGTCTTGGTCGAGACCGGTCATCACGATGGTGATGAACATGCCCGAAATGAACTGCTTCCAGAAGAACTTATCGTCGCTAAAATTAGCGAAATACACCTGCGACATGCTACTGCCGCGCACAGTGCTTACAAGTTGTTTAAAGCTCAGATTCAACTCCGACGAGATGAAGTAGATGCTCAGCCCCACGCAGCTCAGCATGGCAAGCGTCTGGAAAGTATCGGTCCAGAGAATGGTTTTCAGGCCCCCGCGAAACGTGTAGAGGTAAATGAATAAGATGCTCACCATCACCGTGACGGCAAACGGCACGCCCATCGCATCGAACACCGCCAACTGCAGCACGCCCGCCACCAGGTACAATCGCAGCCCTGAGCCCAGGGCCCTGGAAATCAAAAAGAACAGGGCCCCGGTTTTGTAGCTCCAGTAGCCAAATCGCTGCTCCAAGTACGTATAGATGGACACCAGCCGCAGCTGGTAGTAGAGCGGCAGCAGGATGGTGCCGATCACCACGTAACCGGCCACGTAGCCCAGCACCACGGCCAGGTAGCTCCAGCTTTTGCCGTACACGTTGCCCGGCACCGAGATGAATGTGACGCCCGAGAGCGAGGTGCCGATCATTGCAAACGCCACCATGTACCAGGGCGCGTTGCGGTTGGCCACGAAAAAGCTCTCGCTCGTGGCCTTGCGCGAGGTGAGCACCGCAATAATGACCAAAACGGTGAAATAGCCTGCAATCAGGCTTAAAACGAGGGTAGGGGACATGAGCGGTAAAGGTAGGGCTCACGCTTCCGGTCCGCTACTCCCACTCGCGCCAGTGCAGCGCCTCGCCCACGGCGGGGGCGTGCAGCACGCCCCGCAGCATGCCGCCGGCCGCCACTTCGGTCAGCTGCCGCAGCGGCTCCGAGGCCGGCTCGTCCGACAAGTCGAAGGTGCCGTAGTGCATGGGCACCACGTGGCCGGCGCGCAGCACGTTGGCCGCTTTGGCGGCTTCGTGGGGGTTTACGTGGCTTTTGGCCATTATGAAGGCCGGCTTGTAGGCCCCAATGGGCAGCAGTACGATATCAATGGGCCCAAACCGGCGCTCAATCTGCTCGAAATGGTCGTCGTAAGCAGTGTCGCCGGCGAAATAGATGAGCTTGCCGGCAGTTTTTATCAGGAAGCTGCCCCAGAGCACCCGGTTCGCATCGAGCAGGCCCCGGCGGTGCCAGTGGCTGGCGGGTAGGTAATAAATCTCGAGCGGTGCGCTGGGCCCCAGGTCGTATTGTTGCCACCAGCCGGCTTCTTGCACGGCCAGGCCCGGGACCATACCGTGCAGCAGCGGGGTCATCTTCAGCGACGACAGCACCCGCATGGCCGGGTTTTGCTTCGCCAAAAGCTGAACGGACTTTTCGTCCAAGTGGTCGCGGTGGCCATGCGAAAGCAGTAAGTAATCAATGCCGGTCAGGTCTTCGGGCTGGCAGGGCAGGGCGTGGCGCCGCCGCAGCCCCAACGAGCTGAACAGCATCGGGTCGAAAAGCAACGTCAGCCCCGCTACGCGCAGCAGGAAAGTGGCGTGGCCCAGCCACACGAGCACGTCATCGGCCGCGGCTAGGGCCCCCGTGCAGTCCACCACGGCGGGGACCCAGTGGTCGCGCTTCTTTTCTTCCTTCTGCGGGTTGGTTTCGAGCTGCCACTTCAGCAACGAGGCAAAGCTGGGCTCGAATAATTGTTCGCCGTTGGCAAATTGGTTGCCGACGAGCTTATTGCCCGGGTAGTCGGGGCGCGCGGTGGGCAGCGCGGGGTTGCTGAGACGGGTGATACGTTGGGCCATGAAAACAGAAAAAGAAAAAAGCCGCGGTCTGCTGGTGCGGCCGCTGGGCTAGCAACGCCAAATTTTGTCCTTCGAGGGCGTAATTAGTTGCACAAAATCCGGCTTGGCCCGAACGTCGTGCCACATCCATTTCGGCCAGATTGTACGGGAATTTTTTTGGTGAGGATGGCCCCGGGGCGCAGTGTCCGGCGCCTCCGCAACGAGGCAGTGGCCGGCTCGTGCTACTACGATGACGACGTTATTCGGTTCGTGCGGGCTCCTCTCAGTATCTGAAGAGTAGTCTTTCTCGATGTTGGTGGGGTCAGCAAAGGCGTTTTCATCCCGCAAAAAAGAAAAATTCGGCTAATAAATCCGAAGGCTCGTTGGAAACCCGGATGCCAGGCTTTGGCAAGGGGCCCTATTTGCTGGACGGATCGTTTGGCCGGTGGCCTCATCCGTTTTTTTGCAGGGACAATAAACAGACACCCGTTAATAAAAATAAAATAATTTAGTATTAGGAATATTGCATTATTTAAAATATTTTAGCATTGTGCTAGCGGGTGGTCGCCGAGTGGAGGGCGTTTCGGTGTGGGCAGGCCTTGAGGGGACTGCGAACGAGTGGTAAAGCAGGCAAGGACTTGCTTTTGAATACCATGATATACTCGATTGGTTTGGTGGGCGCGCTGATTGGTGGGCGCGCTGATTGGTGGGCGCGAGCGTCCGCGTAGCGGTTTCCGCGCAGGCAACCGGCCTTACTATCAACGATTTCCTTTCACTTAGTCTGAGCGAAGCCATGAATACCTATGCCCCTTCCCAAAACGGTGAGCGTATTGATAATTTGCTGTCCAGCAATCCGTTCGCCGACGAAATGCTGATGGAATTTGAGGATGCCAAGTACGAAGAGGCGCCGATGAGCCAAGGGTTTGCCGGGGAGTTAGAGAATCCTTTCTTGTCGGAGTACGAAAGCACCGGCGAGGTAAAAGCCGAAACCAACCCCCTGGCCGAGCAAATGGTGAGCTTGCTGGCCGAGTTGCACGACCACGAGTTCAACGAGGCGCTGTTTGAGTTGTCTAACGAGTTCGAAGACGTGGCCACGACCCGGTTTGCCAACGAGGCCGGGGATTATTCGCTGCGCACCGTCTCAGAGTTGCGCAACCACGCCGCGCCGCTCATCTACGAGCTGGAAACGATGATTTCGAACATCGCCAGCGAGATGGAGCGCGAGGATATTACCACCAAAAGCGAGGCGGAGTTCGAGCAGTTTTTCGAGAAGTACCTCGTCAACCACGAGGGATTTCCGCCGCGCTTCGAGCAGTTTTTCGGCAGCATCTGGAAGAAGGTAAAAAGCGTCGCCTCCAAGGCCGTGGAGCTGGCCAAAAAAGGCGTGGCCGGTGCGGTGGACCTGGCCAAGAAGGGCGTGGCCTTCGCGGGCAAGTTTCTGCCCATCGGCATGATTCTAAACAAGCTCAAAGCCCTGGTCCGGCCGCTTATCCACAAAGTTATTAACTTCGCTATCAACCGGTTGCCGGTGGCGCTGCGGCCCATTGCCAAGCACTTCGCCAACAAGCTGATGAACCGCGAGTCGTTCGAGACGGAGAACACTTACGCCACCGAAGCCTTCGAGTTGGAAGCGGAAACAGAAACCGAGCAGCCCACCACTTACGAAATCAACGAACTGCAACTAGAGTTCGACGCGCGGGCGGCCAACCTGCTGTTTGCCGAGAGCGAGCAGGAGTCAGAGGTGACGGTCAACAATTACATCCAGGAAAATGAGCAACCCCAGGCCGAAAGCGAAGGGGCCGGTCTCGACGCGGCCCGCGAGCGGTTTGTGCAGGAGTTGAGTGAGTTGAAAGACGGCGAAGATCCCACACCGGCTATCCAGCGGTTCCTCCCGGCCCTGCTGCCCATCCTGCGGATTGCCATCAAAATCATCGGGCGCGATAAGGTGGTCGACTTCCTGGGTGGGCTGGTGGCGCAACTAGTCGGCAAGATTCTGGGCAGTACGCTGCGGCAGTACCACGGGGCCCTAGGCAACGCCATTGCCGACATCGGCATGCGCGTCCTCACGCTGGAAACCCCCGAGCAAACCAAGGAAAACGCCAGCTTTGAAGCCTTCGCCTCCACCGTGGAGGAAGTGATGATGGAAGTGGGGAGCCAAACCGAAAATTATACTGCCGACCCTGAGATTGTGCAAAGCTTGGTGAGCGAGGCGTTTGAGCGGGCGGTGGCCAACAATTTCCCGCCGTCCATGCTCAAACCGGGCCTACGGCAGTCGTCGGTCAACGGCATGTGGTTCAAGATGCCCCGGGGCCGGCGGCAGCCAGGGCAGCCGCGGTTGTACAAAAAATTCTCGAAAGTATTTCCTATCACCCTGGCTCCGCGTACGGCCCAGCTGGTGAAAACTTTCAAAGGGCAGTCGCTGGCCAGCTTCCTGAAAGACAAGCTGGGGCTGCCACTGCACAAGGCCGTGCAAGCCCAGGTGCACTTATACGAGGCCCTGCCGTTCACCAAGCTACCGGCTGTGGCCCGCATGGAAAAACTGCCCGGCCTGGGCAACTCACACTGGCCGGCCTACTGCCAGTTCCACCCGCTCACGACGGAGGTGGCCGCGCTGCTGCTCAACGAGCCAGGCCTGGGCCGCAACGTCGACCGCCGTTTCCTGCAATCGCGCAACCTGATCGGCAACGGGCAGCGGTTCTACTTCCTCGAAATTCCCGGGGCCCGGGTGCTGGTGCCGGCCGGGGCCGGGCGGGTGCAGCGCAGCCCCATGCTCACGGGCCCTGGCGTGCCCATGACGCCGGCGCGGGTGCAGCCGCCGATTCCGCGTTCCAGCGACGCCCAATGCGTGCTCAACTTCCTCAAAAGCGAGGTCCGCTTCAACTTTTATTTCAGCAGCGAAGACGCCCGCATGATCGGCCAGAAGCTGGGGGCCGGCGACTACCTATCGGCCATTGGCACCATTCGGAGCGTGGTGCGCGACATCCTGACCAACACGCTGATTCGCAACGTGCCGAGCAAGGTCAAAATCGTGCACGAAGCCGTGCCAGAGCTGTACCTCGAAAATTTTGAGCCGGCCCAGGAGCAGCTATTCGGGGGCCTGGCGCGGGCGGCGGGCGGCATGCTGGTCAAGTACGGGAAGGAGGCCCTGATCAAGCTCGTCGAGAAGCTGATTGACAAGTTCGCGACCGTCGTCTACAACGCGGTGGTCACCTACTTGAAGGCGCGCAAGCAGGACTTCATTAACGCCTCGTCTAACCAGGACGGCGTAACCCTGAAGCTGCTCTTCACCGACGTGCCCATTATGGGCAAGATTCGTCTGGTAATCAGTGCTATGAAGGGCAAGGCCAGCCTTGGCGACCTGACCGATTTCGTGTTGCCTTCCTTGTCTACGCCCAGCATCATCATCGTGGGCGGACGTCGTTTTGACTAACCCGTCGTTTGATGCCGTCCCATGCTCCAAGTATATGCCATCCAGAGCGCCAAGCCCGTTGTGCGGCGCCAAATCAGCCACTGGCTGCAAGCGGCCAGCCGCCTGGCGACCTTCGACGAGCTGGCCTCGCCAGGGGCCTGGATGGGCATTGACCACACGCTGAGTGTCAAGATTAGGGCCTTCCTGACCCAATCTATCTCCAACATGATGCTGAGCGGCAAGCAGCTGGAATTGCAGCTGGCCGACGCCACCACCGACGCCGAGCTGCTGGAGGTGCGCAAGCGGGTCGTTGCGTTCCGCAGTCATTATATCAAGTGCGAAACCACGGTGCACCTCTACACCGACGCTATCAATTCGCGCACTACTCCGCGCATCGCGGCCCTGATGCGGGCCTGCGACGTGCTATGCGCCCAGAGCCTGCAGGACATGCTCTCGCGGGTAAATAACACGCCCTCACCGCCCGTACTTACTTACATCGACAAGGGCCTGGGGGCCTCCATTTTGAAAGCTGGTCTGCGCCTCTGGGACAGCTCGACGAGCCCGGTGGCCGTCATCAAAATCACGCAGCACAACCTATTTCGGCCCACCTCGGCTATCCACGAAACCGGCCATCAGATGGCCCACATCCTGAACTGGAACGACGAGCTGGCGCGCGCCCTGCGCATCGGGTTGCAGGCCGCGTCGGGGCTGGCGGCCGAGGAGTTCGCGGGCTGGTCGTCGGAAATCGCGGCCGATGCGTTTGCCTTCGTGCACACCGGCTACGCGGCCGTCGCCGCCCTGCACGACGTGATGGCGGGCGAGCCGTGGAGCGTGCTGCAGTACAACATCGGCGACCCGCACCCCATCGGCTACCTGCGGGTGCTGCTGGGTACCGAAATGTGCCGGCAGTTTTATGGCCTGGGGCCCTGGGACGAGCTGGAGCGCTCCTGGAAAGATTTTTACCAGATCAAAAACAGTGGCACGCACGCGGCGCTGGTCATCAGCAGCTGCCTGCCGCTGCTGCCCCGCGTGGTCGACATCGTGCTGAAGCAGCGCTACCAAGGGTTCGGCTTTAAGGCGCTGGCGAACATCATCAACCCCCAGCGGGTAAGCCCGCAGGAACTGACCAAGCTAGAGTACGTGGCTGGCCCGTCTCTCTTTACCAACCACGCCTGGATTTGGAAGGAGTCGTTACGGCTGCTGGCGCTGAGCGGCCTGAAAATCGCGACCAGCGACGATCCCACTGAGGAGTACAAGAAGCAGGAAGAGTGGATGCAGAAGCTGGGCTGGGCCGTGAACTTGAACTGACGGTAATACACGATATTAAAAATGTAACACACTAAATTTCAAAGCCATGGCAAAACGACCCAACGATACCTTCGACGCGCCAGACGAAGGAAACTACACGCAAAGCGAACCCGACGACTTGGCCCAGAGGGTAACCTTCGTCTTGGAATCGGAAGCCGAAGCCGCGCGGTTGAACGCGCAATGTGGGCCCGATAGCCTGGCCCGGGCGGCCACTATTGCCCTCCAATCGGAAGCCGAAACCGAGCGGCTACGCGAACAAGTGCAAATGCAGCACCAGCAAATCAAGGACCTGTTCCGGCTGATGCGCAACGAAAAAGGCCCCGGCCCGGGCAAAGGCGGCGGTAAGCCGAACGATTCGCTGGAAGTCCAACAATTCAAAAAGCGCACGAAAGTGCTGAAGCTGGCTTATCCAAACACGCGGATTTAGCGCCAATTGAGCAGCCGATACCCTTCTGTTTTACCCGTAACCTCTACTTTCATGTCCGCGACCCTCAATCTGATTAAGGCGTACAACACGCTGTACAGCTTCAATCCGCCCGGCGGCCTCCCGGAGTCGTTGCCGGCGTACAAGCACGGGGCCCCGCCACCCGCCGCGCCCATCATCAAGCGGTGGACGTTTCCGGGGGGCTTTGGCGGTTTTCCGGCTCCCGGCCCGGGCGACTTGTTCGCGCTGGACCCCGACCCCAACGCCGACGATACATCGCCCCTCAATGCCCAAGCCATCCAGGACTTTACCTCCATGCAGGATTCGTCCGTGCTCGAAAATTGCATCGGCTTCCACTGGTACCAACTGATTTACAACATCACGGCCCCGGGCGTGCAGCCGGAAAATAAGTTTCCGCCCTACCACCTGATGTTCGCGTACCTAATTGAGAACTCGCGCATCGTCGCCATTTTTGAGCGATTGATTTTGAAGTTCTTGACTACTGAAGATCTAGGCCACGCCAGTCCTTTCACCTACCACTGGATTCGCAACACCGCGGCCCTGTTTTACAAAGACGTCCACGTGCCGCAGTTCCGGTCATTGGTCACGGCCATCACCCCCAACTTCGACGCCATCCGCCGCAATGCCTACTACCGCTTGCTGGGCCTGGAGCTGGGCCACGGTAACCAAGATAACTCGCCCGTCGTCTTCATCAAGCCCGCGCAGGCCAACACGCAGTTTGTGCAGCTGCTCGAAAACTTTCTGCGGGAAGTATGGCAGGGCATCATCAACAACCGCAACACGAGCGGCGTCAACACCACCGACGTCGTGTATTTGTCGGAGCTGGCTTTGCAGCTGAAAGACAGCATGCTCTCGCGCCGCAACTCAGATAAAGACCTGAATTTATATGAAAATAGCAGCTTGTCGCGGGAAGAATACCTAAGTGTAATTATGGCCGAATGGTACTACCAGGTCATCGCCACCAACACGGATATGATGAAGGAACTGAACACCGAAGCTGTAAAACCGGCCGAGCGCTTGGCCAACATCGGCAAGCTGGTCGGCATCACGCCGCACTCCAAAACCCACGACCTATACGAGTTGGCACCGCTGCTAGCCCGGCTGCTGCGCACGCTGGAAGAGGGCTTTTACGACAATCCGCTCATCATCCAAAACCTGTTCGACCCGACCGTTTCGGGCACCTTTGCCGCGGAGATCTCCCTCATCATCAGCCTGTGGCAGAAAACAACGGGCACCAACCTCAAGCAAATGCCCAACGCCGCTTACCAGAACGGCGTCAAGCCGCCCCAGCGCACCATCGTAC
>JANPOR010000074.1:0-28810 GCA_031428075.1 Hymenobacter sp.
ATCTGGCGCGACCACTACCGCACCATCTACCGCTGCAACCAAGTAATCGACAACGTACCTACCATCACGGGCATGGATGCTACTTTGCAAAAACGGGTAGTGGCCGAGGCCAAATTTCTGCGCGCCCTGAGCTATTTCAACCTCGTATCGCTCTACGGCAACGTGCCCCTGCCCCTCTCCAGCACGATTGATCTGAACGTGCCGCCGCCGCAGGCCAACGAAGTCGCGGTTTGGACCCAGGTGATAAAAGACTTGCAGGAAGCCCAGTCCGATTTGCCGGCGTCGTACACCGGGGCCGACCTGGGCCGCGCCACTAAGGGTGCCGCCACCACGCTGCTGGGCAAGGCCTACATGCAAAATAAGCGCTGGGCCGATGCCTCGACGCAGTTTGCGCAAGTGATTGGCGCGGGCACCTACCGCCTCACCAATACTTACACCGACAATTTCCGCCATACCAGCGAGAACAACTCAGAATCTATTTTTGAAGTCCAATTTTCAGACGTAAACAAGGGTGGCAACGACGCCGGTGGCGGGCCCGACGCCACGTCTTCGCAGGGCGGGCAGCGCTCGCAGTTCTGGGGCGTACCAGGCTTTGGTTTCAACGATGGCGAGGTGCGGCCCTGGGTGGTGCGCGAGTTTTTGCGGGAGCCAACGACCACCGGCGCGCGCGACCCGCGCCTGGCAGCTACAGTATTCTACAACCGCCGCGACCAGGCTCAGTTCCCTACCGCCCTGCCCTCGGATGCCGACACGCTGGCCTACGGCGTAGGCTTCCTCACCCGCTACGGCCGCGATGCCCGCAACCGCGCCCGCGTGTACTGGCGTAAGTACCAGACGGATTATTACCGCGCGTCTGAGGACTTCGATTCGCCCATCAACCAGCGCGTAATGCGCTACGCCGACGTGCTCCTGCTACAAGCCGAAGCCCTGAATGAACAGAGCCAAACCAGCGCCGCCGTGCCGCTCATCAACCAGGTGCGGCTGCGCGCCGGGCTGGGCCAGCTCAACGCCAGTGCCTTTACGCAGACTGGGCTGCGCACCCAGCTCATGCACGAACGGGCCACGGAGCTTACCGGGGAAGGCGTGCGTTGGTTCGACCTGCAGCGCTGGGGCCTGCTCGATACCCAGGCGAACGTGGACCAGCTCAAGGCACGCGACCCCGATTTCAATAACTTTGTAGTTGGCAGGTCGCGCCTACTGCCTCTGGTGCAGACCGACGTGGACCTGGGCAAGCTCACCCAAAACCCGGGCTACTAGCCGAAACCGCGGTTATGAACCCATTCACCTATTGCGCTGCTTGGCTTGGGGGGTAAGCAGGTTCGGGTCAAACGAGCAATCGTAAACAGATAAAATTGAACGTCTGGCAGAGTGCCGCCGAAGCAACTTTACTGTAACAGTAATCCAATCGATTCAACAAAGCGGCAGCCATTCTTCACTAGACTCAGCCTGACGGGCTGAGTTATTTTTCTGAATTTCTAAACCCCTTCATTACCCTTTTCATTAAGTGCTGCGCGATATGACTACTTCTTTTCGTCTAACCATGCTCGCGGGCGGGCTGCTGCTGAGCGCACCCGGCTGCAAGAAAGCTACCGACCCGGCGGTGAATCCGCCCGTGACGCCACCCGCTACGAGCACCTCCTTCACCAACCCACTCCTACCCATCGGCGCCGACCCGTGGGTGACCCAAAAAGACGGCTTTTATTACTACATGCACACTACCGGCAACAACCTCACACTCTGGAAAACAGCTAAGATGAGCGAGCTCGGCTCCGCCGTGAGTAAGGTTATCTGGTCTCCACCGTCCAGCGGGGCGGCTTCACACGATATCTGGGCCCCGGAACTACACTTTCTCGACGGCAAATGGTACGTTTACTTCACGGCGGGGCCCGGCAATTGCTGCGGCGGCCAGCGCTTGTGGGTGCTCGAAAATGAGAGCCCCGACCCTACTACCGGAACCTGGGTGGAGAAAGGGCAAATCGCAGTACCCAACCAGGACTTGTGGGCTATCGACGGGACCATTCTGGAGCAGAATGGCAATCGCTACCTCTTGTGGTCGGGCCAGGAACCGAGCTCTACCCAGCAGAACATCTACATTGCCCAGATGGACAACCCTTGGACGATTATCGGCCCGCGCACTCAGCTCAGCCATCCGCAGTACGGCTGGGAGCTGAACGGCCAGCCCAAGGTGAACGAGGGTCCGGAAATCATCAAACACGGCAGCAAAACTCTACTGGTGTACTCGGCCAGCCACTGCAGCACCGATAATTACGCCCTGGGCCTGCTCGCGACCAGCAGCACTGCCAACCCGATGGATGCTGCTGCCTGGACTAAATCGGCCACGCCTCTCTTCACTCAGGACCCGGTCGATCACGCCTATGGCCCCGGGCACAATTCATTCTTCACCTCCCGCGACGGCCAGGAAAGCTGGCTGGTGTACCATGCTAACTTCGGCCCCAACCAAGGCTGCGGCAGCGCCCGCACCCCTCGTATGCAGAAGTTCACCTGGAACGCCGACGATACACCCAATTTCGGCAATCCGGTACCCACGGGCACTCCCCTGCCTCGCCCGGGCGGGGAGTAAGGCAGTTAGGTGCCCATGAGACCGAACCAACGACTAGTTACCGATTATTTCTCACGAGCGGAACCGGTTTTTTTCTTCCTGACTACATTAACCCATTGACCACCACGGCCGCATCAATGCATTGATCTATAATTTACTAGACCATCCCGCGAAAATTGTTCGGCCCGGCTCAGCATCCCACTTTGGGAGCTAGGCCGGGTCGAGTTGTGTGCATGAAGCGGGAACCCTACGTGCGCACGCCAAACCGGTATTCAGTGGTGGAATGAAAGGTTTCACCGGGGCGCAGCACCGTGCTCGGAAACTTAGGTTGATTGGGCGAGTCGGGGAAGTGCTGGGTTTCGAGGCAGAACCCGGCGTGCTTGCCGTACGCGGTGCCGTTGTGGCCCGTCAGGGTGCCGTCGAGAAAGTTACCGGTGTAGAACTGCACGCCGGGCTGGTCGGTGGTGACTTCCAGGGTACGGCCCGAGGCAGGGTCGTACACGGTGGCGGCACTGTGTAAGCCCGTGGTTTGGTTCAGGACCCAGTTGTGGTCGTAACCGCCGGGCACCTGCGCGATGCGCGCGCCGATGGCGTGGGGCGTGGTGAAATCAAACGGGGTGCCCTTCACCGGGCGCAGCTCGCCGGTCGGAATCAGGGTGGCATCGACCACGGTGTAGCGGTCGGCGGGCAGGGTCACTTCGTGGGCCAGCACGTCTTTGCTCTGGCCCAGGCCCAGGTTGAAGTAGGCGTGGTTGGTGAGGTTGAGGACCGTCGCCTTGTCGGTAGTGGCGGTGTAGGCAATGCGCAGGGCGTTGTCGTCGGTGAGGGTGTACACCACCGTCACGGTGAGGTTACCGGGGTAGCCTTCCTCGCCGTCTTTGCTCAGCAAGTGCAGCGTCAGGCTTTGGCCGTCGGTCGTACTGGCAGGCGTGGCTTCCCAAATCATTTTATCGAAGCCCTTTTTGCCGCCGTGCAGCGTGTTGGGGCCGTTGTTTTTGGCCAGGGTGTAGATTTGGCCGTTGAGCGCAAACTGCCCGCCCTTGATGCGGTTGCCGTAGCGCCCGATGAGGGCCCCGAAGTAGGGGCCCGACTTCAAAAACGCCGGGCTCTGGTAACCGCTCACGTTGTCGAAGCCCAGCACCACATCGCCGGCTTTCCCGTTCTTGTCGGGCACCCGGATGCCGGTGATCGTGCCGCCGTAGTTGCTGATGGTCACCTGCATCCCGTGGGCATTCGTGAGGGTGAACAGACGGGCCTCAGTGCCGTCGGTGATTCGGCCGAAGGGAGCAGATGTGGGCATGGCGGCGGTGCGAGTGGAGTCGTTGGCGGCGGAACCTTGGGCGGTGGTTTGTTGGGCGGAAGGCTGCGAGTTACAGGCGGCCAGCAGCAGCAAGCTACTGAGGCTGCCGGCCCCGAGGTAGCGGCGGAAATAAGTCATAAAAAGTGTGGCGTGAAGAGAGTATAGCAGCGGGGATCCGCCGCAGGGCCCAAAACAACGGTTTTTTTTCTATATCACGGTCAGTTTCTGCGTGAGTACCCCCATGGCGCGCCGCACTTGCACCAGGTAAAGGCCCGGGCCAGGCCGGCGGCCACGGCCAAATGGGTTTGCTGCGGGCCATAGCCTTGCTGGTACAGCGAGCGGCCCTGCAGGTTAAAAACCTCGACGATAGTCGCGGCCGGGTTTTGCGGCCCATCCAGTTCCACCGTGAACACCGGCCTTGCGCAGCCGGCACGGGAAAGAGGCGCACGCCGCCCAGGCCGTGGGCCCCGGCAATGGCCAGTCCGCCGCTTTCGTTAAGCGGCACAAGTTAGTGGAATAGCCGCCCCGGGTTGCAGCCCGGAACGGCTCCCTCCTCGCCTCCTTATTAGTAGCCCGGGTTCTGCTTGACGCCCGGGTCGATGTCGATGTCGCTCTGCGGAATGGGCAGCAGCTTCGAAATACCCAAACGGAAGTTGGTGAAGTCGTCGTCGCGGGCAATCAGGTAGTCGAGGCCGGCTTGGTTGTCGAGCAGGCCCCAGCGGTTGATGTCGAACCAGCGCTGGCCTTCACCGGCCAGCTCCTTGGCCCGCTCGTCGCGCATTTCCAGGCGCAGGCTGGTTTGCGTGAAGCCGGCCGCGTCCAACGGGGCCAGGCCCACGCGCTGGCGCACCTGGTTGACGAGCGGCACAGCATCGGCCGTTTGGCCTTGCTCGTTCAGGGCTTCGGCTTGCAGCAGCAGCACGTCGGCGTAGCGAATCACGCGGAAGTTGATGCCCGAGGTGAAGTTCTCCGGCGTGGTGCGGGTGCGGTCGTTCAAGTACTTGCGCCAGTACTGCTGGCTGGGGTTGTAGCCCAGCTCCGCGAAGGTTTTGCCGTAGAACTTGTCCGGGTTGAGGCTGCTAATGATGGAAATGTCGCGCCGGGGATCAATCTGGTGCTTGGTGCTGCTGCCGGGCGCCAGGGCTACCGTCGAATCCATATACACTGCCGTCAGCCACTGGCGGGGCTGCACGTCGGCAAACGAGTAGATGGGCGGCCCAAAGAAGTTAGGCCGGTCGTAGGCCTCCGAGGCCGACGAGTTGTCCTGGCCCTGGCCCACGTCGAGCACCGCGCCCGAGTACTGCACCTCGAACACCGACTCGCTATTATTCTCGTTGGCGTCGGTGAAGTTGTCGAGGTAGTTGGGCACCAGCGCGTACTGACTCGAGCTGATGATTGACGCGAACAAGGCCGATGCTTCGGTGTACTTGTGCTGCTGCATGTACGTTTTGGCCAGCAGGGCTTGGGCGGCCCCCTTGGTCACGCGGCCTTTGTCGGCGGCACCGTAGCTCAGCGGCAGGTCGGGAATGGCGGCTTGCAGGTCCAGAATGATTTGCGCTTCTATTTCAGCCGGCGTGGCCTGGTGGGCCCGGGTGGTGGCCGTCGATTCGGTAATAATCAGGGGAACATTACCGAAAAACGAGTCCAGGTCGAAGTACATCAGGGCCCGCACGAACCGGGTTTCGGCCAGTAGGCGCGCCTTCAGCGCGGCGTCCATCTGAATGTTGGGAATGTGGGTCAGCGCCTGGTTGGTGCGGTAAATGGTGCGGTAGTAGTCGTTCCAGGCGAAGGACGAGATGAAGAAGTTGTTGTTGCCCTGGATGAAGCGCGTGAAGACGGCCAGCTCCGCGAACGGGCTCTGGCTGTACGACTCGTCGGAGCGAGCCGTGATGAACTGCCACGAGTGGCCGTAGCAGGCGAACTGCTGCACGCCCGAGTAGCAGGCAATCACGCCCTTGTTGGCGTCGCCGGCCGTCAGCCAGAACTGCGCCGTCGAGGGCGCGTTCGGATTCGTTTTGTCTAGCAGGTCTTTCTGGCAGCCGGTGGCCATCAACAGGCCGCCCGCCAGCAGCAGCGTGGAAACTTTAGAAAATTTCATATCGGTTTAAGAAAAAGACGGATGATTTGGAGGGCCCCAGCGGCGCCCGCCCAACGTTAGAAAGTAGCCTGGACGCCGCCCGTGAACGTGCGCACGTTGGGGTAAGCGCTGTTGTCGATGCCGCGGCCGAAGTACTCCGTTCCCGTAATTTCCGGGTCGAAGCCCGAATACTTGGTGAAGGTCACAATGTTGCGGCCCGTCACGTACACCCGCAGGCTGCCGATGGCAGGCACCCGGCCCAGCAGGGCCTTGGGGAAGGTATAGCCGATCTGCACGTTTTTCAGGCGCAGGTAGGCCCCATCTTCGAGCCAGCGCGTGGAGTTGTACAGGGCGTTGGAAACGGCAGCCTGGCCCAATTCGCCGGCCCCACCGGCTTGCAGCAGGCGCGGCGTAGTGGTCGACGGGTTGGTCGTCGTCCAGGGCTGCACGTCGGCCTCGTAGTTATTGGGGCCGTCGTAGCGCTCCAGGGCAAACTTGGCGTTGTTGTAGATCTGGTTGCCGCTCACGCCCTGCCAAAACACCGAGATGTCGAAGTTCTTGTACCCAGCGTTCAGGTTCAGGCCGTATTGCAGCTTGGGGTAGGGCGAGCCCACAAATACCCGGTCTTTGCTGTCAATCACGCCATCGCCGTTGGTATCCTGGTAGCGCACATCACCGGGCTTGGCGAAAGGCTCGATTACTTTGCCCGCCGCATTCTTGTAGTTATTCACTTCATCCTGCGTCTGGAAGATACCGTCGAACGGAATCAGGAAGAACGCCCCAACCGGCTGGCCCACCGTGGTGCTGGTGAGGCCAATCCCGTCGGGTATGGCCTGGCCCGGAGTAGGCAGCGCCGTCACCCGGTTTTTCAGCGTCGTCAGGGTAAAGTCGGCGCCGTACGTGAAAGCGGCCTTGGATTCGTGGTAACCCAGTGCTAGCTCAAAGCCCCGGTTTTCGAGGTTGCCCGCATTCTGGAACAGGGCCCCCCCGAAGTTGCCCAAGTACACTGGCAGCGTCACCGGGGCCAGGGCCTTGCGGGTTTCGGAAATGTAGTAGTCGGCCCCCAGCGTCAGGCGGTTGCCCAGAAAAGCCATGTCCAGCCCGATGTCCTTGGTGCGGCGCTCCTCCCACTGAATATCGGGGCTGCTGAGGGTAATCTGCGTCGAGCCGTTGATGAACGATTGGTTGGTGCCGAGGACGTAATTCACGCTCTGGCCGATGGTGGGCGTGGGCAAGTAAGCGCCGTAGTAAACGCCGTTCAAAGCTTCGTTGCCAATCACGCCGTAGCTGGCCCGCAGCTTCAGGGTATTGATTTGCGGCAAGGCATTTTTGAAGAACTCCTCTTCGCTGATGCGGTAGCCCAGCGAGGCCGCGCCGAAATTGCCGAAACGGTTCTGCAAGGCAAAGCGCGACGAGCCGTCGCGCCGGAAGCTGCCCGACACCAGGTAGCGGTTCTTGTAGTCGTAGGTGGCTTGCGAGAAGTATGATTCCCGGGTGATTTCCCCTTCGGTGCCGCCCACCACCCCGGCGGTTTGGCCGGAGCCCAGTTGGAAGTAGTACTGCGGTGTGGAAGTGAAGCCTTGCGTTTGGGCGTTGGTGTTGTGGAATTTGCTGTCCTGCTGCGAGTAGCCCACCAGTGCGTTTACGTGGTGGTCGCCAAAGCTTTTGTTGAAGTTCAGCGTGTTTTCGGCCATCAGGAACACGTCGTAGCCTTGGAATTCGCTCAGCGACGAGGTGTTGATGGGCGTATTCTGGCGCAGAATGCCGTTTTGCTGGGCGTCGGCGTTGTTGTAGGTGTGCCCGTCGATGGCCAGGTTCAGGCGGTACGTCAGGAAATCGAAGATGGAATAGTCAACGGTGAAGTTGCCCGCCAGGCGGTTGTCCGACTGCGTGCGGTGCAGCAGCGACTGGGCCCCCACGGGGTTGGTAGCAAAGGTGTTCTGAACACGGTCGCCCTTTCCGAAGCCTCCCAGGTTGGCCGGGTCGTACACCGGAATGCTGGGCAGGTACGTGATGACATCAATGAACGGGAACCCGTTCAGCAGCGTGTTACTCAAGTGGGTAAGCTGCGCGTTTTCCTGAAAGCGGAAGCGGCCCTTGGTTATGCCCGAGTTCAGGCGCAGGCTGTAGCGCTTGAAGTCGGGACCCCGAACGATGCCCTCCTGGTGGAAATACTCGCCGGAAACCAGGTAGTTGCTGGCGTTTTTCCCGTCAGACGTACCGCCCGACAAATTCAGGTTGTAGTCCTCCGTGCGGCCGGTACGGAAAAACTCTTTCTGCCAGTCGGTGTCCGTGTTGGGGTCGAACTTCCCGCCCGGCCCTTTCACGGCCCCAGCCAGGCTGTTTTGGCCGGCGTTGAGCGGGTCGAGGCCGGCGTTGGCGTAGGCCTGCACGGCCCGGTCGGCCCACTGGCTGGCGTTGGTCAGGTTGTAGCGCTTGTAGAGTTGGTCGACGCCGGTGTAGGCGTTGACGCCAATGGTCGGCACGCCGGCCTTGCCCCGCTTGGTGGTTATCTGGATTACCCCGTTGGCTCCGCGCGAGCCGTAGATGGCCGTCGAAGAAGCGTCCTTCAGGACGTTTAGCGTGGCAATATCGTTGGGGTTGAGGTCGCGGATGTTGTCCGTCCAGAGGCCGTCAATCACGTAGAGTGGGCTGCTGCTGCTCGACCCGGCGCTGCCGGCCCCGCGGATAACAATCACCGGCGTCTCGCCGGGCCCGCCCGAACCCTGGATCTGTACGCCCGCCACCCGGCCCTGGATGCCCTGCACCACGGTCGCGACCGGAGCTTTGGTGGCTTCCGGAACGTCAAGGGAACTCACGGCACTGCTCAGGTTTTGGCGGTCCTGGGCGAGGTAGCCCACCACTACCACCTCGTCGAGGCGGCCGTTGGGGGCCATCTGCACGTCCACAGTGCCGCGGCCGCCCACCGCCACCTCCTGGGCCGTGTAGCCCACGAAGCTGAACACCAGCGTAGCTGCATCGGGCACGTTGGGCAACGAATAGCGGCCGTCGACATCGGTCTGGGCGCCTTGGGTCGTGCCCTTCACAATCACGTTCACGCCCGGAAGGCCGTTACCCCGCTCGTCGGTGATGCGCCCAGCTACTGGTCCGGCCACCGGCTGGGCGGCCTGCTCCGCCACGTTCCCGGCCGCAGCGGCGAAAAGCGGCTGCAAGGGCAGGCAGCAAAGCACTGCCGGCAGCAGCAGCCGGTGCATCTTGGGTACTGACTTTTTCATACTAAATGAA
This sequence comes from Hymenobacter sp., assembly GCA_031428075.1. GTDB lineage: Bacteria > Bacteroidota > Bacteroidia > Cytophagales > Hymenobacteraceae > Hymenobacter. The sequence continues at coordinate 9,184 of JANPOR010000074.1, forward strand.
GATGGGAAAATGAAGAGAAAAACACAATCGATTGTGTAAAAGCGTTAAAAAAAAGCGCTTTCTAACAAGTGCTCAGGTGTGATTGATCAGTGTGGCCTGGGCGGCATTGCAAAAAACGACTTTCCGATTTACTGCCCTAGTAAAGTCAAGCGGCAGTAATATTAATGAAGGATTATCATTTTGCAAAAGAAAACATGCATAATGATTTATTTTTTTACTTTTTAGCTCCGGCTACGATTTTGCAAAGATATCAAAAAGCCTCCTATTGCGTTTAAACAAAGGATTGTGCGATTATTAAGTCCGAGTAAATATTTACTTTATCGTTTGTGTAAACAACTCTTTTTACAGCTTCGCTCCGCTGGCAAAAGACACCCGCAGCACGTGGCGTCGACCCGCCGGCTCGAATGCGTAGGCAACCCGAAAGCCGTAGTAAGCGCAGATTTGCTGCACGATGCTCAAGCCCAGACCCGCCGACTCGGAGGCGGCCCGGTGCTTGCGGAAGCGCTCAAAAAAACGGGTCGGGTCGACCCCGGGGTCAATCCCGGGGTTGCTGATTTCGAGCGCGTCCGCGGTGAGGTGGGCCGTCACGTCGCCGCCCGCCTCGTTGTGCTTGATGGCGTTGTGCAAAAGGTTGTGCAGCAGCGAATCGGCCAGGCCGGGGTGCATGCGCAGGTCCGGTGCGGCCGCGGCGCACAGGTGCAGGGCCAGGCCCCGCGCTTCGAGCAAGGGCCCCAGGTGGCGGGCTTTCTCGGCCAGCAGCTCGTCGAGCCGCACCGGCACGGCCGCGGCAAACTGACGGTTTTCGATGCGGCTGAGCAGGCCCAACGCCTGGTGCAGGCGCGAGAGGCGGCGCGTGGCTCCGTACAGCTCGGCCAGCAGCGGGGCGGCGGCCGGGTCGTCGCCCAGGGCCGGCAGTTGAAGCAGTTGCTCCAGCTGGGCCTGCATGATGGCCAGCGGCGTCTGGGTTTCGTGGGCAGCGTTGGCCGTGAACTCGCGCAAGCTGTCGTAGTCGGCCACCAGGCGCTGGCTCAGGTGCATCAGGGCTTGGTTCAGCTCGGCAAATTCGGCGATGGCGGGCGTAGGCAGCTGCAAGGGGCGGTGCTGGTGCAGGTCGTAGCCGCGCAGGGCCCGCAGCGTGTGCCGGAACGGGGCCCACAGCCGCCCTGCCAGCCAGCGGTTGAGCAGGGCCGCGCCGCCCAGCAGCGCGGCCAGCACGCCCAGCATAGCCGTCAGAATCACCTTTACCAAGTCGTCGGTTTCGACCAGCGACTTGCGCAGCGTGACCCACATCGGGGCCCGCGCGGGGGGACGCAGCGCAAAAGTGAGCTGCCGGTAGGGCACCCACTCGTGCTCCTCCGCATCAAACAGCACCGTATCGGCAAAGCCCGTGGGCCGGGGCCGGGTGCTCACGGCCAGCTCCTCATCAAACGGGGGCACGGGCAGCGCCCGGCCGGCTTCGGCCCGCCGCGCCAGCACTTCGCGGCGGGTGGCCAGCTGCTCGCCCACTTCGTGGCGCAGAGCGCCGTTCACACCATAGTACAGGGCCCCGCTGCCCACCGCAAACAGCACCGCTGCCAAGGCCAGGTAATAGCGGTTGGTGGCAGTAAGAAGCTTCATATTATATCGTATTATATCGTAGGGAGTGAGGGGACGACTGTCCTTGCGAGGAAGAATTTGTCATTGCTTCGTCGTGCCTCCTCGCAATGACAAATTCTTCCTTCCACTCCTTCACCCATTTGCCACCCCAGACTTCACTCGCTGCTCAGCTTGTACCCTACCCCGTACATGGTGCGGATGTAATGGTCGGCTCCTTTCTCCTGAAGCTTTTTGCGCAGATTTTTGAAGTGGGTATAGATAAAATCGAACGAGTCGGCCGCGTCCACGGCGTCGCCGCAGAGGTGCTCGGCAATGGCTTCTTTGGTGAGCACGCGGTCGGGGTTGGCCAGCAGGTAGAGAAGCAGGTCGTATTCTTTGCGGGTGAGGGCCAGTGGTTCGCCGCGCACCAGCACCTCGGCCTGGTCGGGCCACACCAGCAAGTCGCGGAACACGATGTGGTGCTGCCCCTGAAACTGCCGCCGTCGGATGATAGCCCGCAGGCGGGCGTTCAATTCCGATAAATGAAAGGGCTTGACGAGGTAGTCGTCCGCCCCAAGGTCGAGGCCGGCAATGCGGTCCTCCAGCGTGTCGCGGGCGGTAAAGATGAGCACTCCCGCCGGCGAACCATCGGCCTTGAGGGCCCGCACCAGGTCGAGGCCGTTGCCGTCGGGCAGCGTCAGGTCGAGCAGCACGCAATCGTAGCGGTAGAGCTTAATTTTCTCGTAGGCCTGGGTGAAGTCAGCCGCCACCTCCACCACGTAGCCGCCGGGGCGCAGCGAATCCAGCAGGGCCGCGCGCAGCGCGGGTTCGTCTTCGACAAGCAACAGCTTCATGATAAAACCGGGCCCCGGGGGTGAGATGCGGCCGCCCGACCAGCGAATAAACAGCGCAAAACTGAAGAGTTTCTGTCAGACACGGTTTCTGGAGCCGGGGCCGTCAATTTTTCTTCAGAATTACGTGGCACTTTTGTAGCGTTTCAGCTTTGCTTCTCAATCTATATTGTTGTCCGCGTTAATGATTTCGGTTTTTCGTTGGGTGGCCGCGGGCGCCTTGCTGTTGGGCTTGGGGACCGGGGCCGCCCGCGCCCAAGTGCCCGCCCCGCCGAGCCTGGGGGCCCTGCCGGCCCCCGCGCCGGCCGAGGGCCCCCACCGGCTCGACGACTTCCTGCGTGTGGCCTACGGCAACAGCCCGCTGCTGCGCGCAACGGCTAACCAAGTGAACCAGAACCGCATCGACAGCCTGGTGCGGGCCCGTCAGAACGGGGTCCAGATTGGCGGTACTGGCTCCGTACTCTATTACCCTTCGATAACGAATAGCAAGGGCGAAAGCGTCGTCGGCTACGACAATGCCGTGACCAACGGCGGCAACTATGCCGCCATTGCCCAAGCCACCAAGCCTATTCTCAACCGGTTCCAGCTGCAAAACGACTATCGCATCCTGGCCAGCCAGGGCCAGGTGCTGCGCAACACCGGCCGTCTTTCGGCCCTGGATTTGCGCCGCAGCATCACCGACCAGTTCCTGACCGCCTACGGGGCCGAAACGCAGCTCAACTTCAGCCGCTCGCTGCTGCGCCAGCTGCGCCAGCAGGATGCCCAGCTGCGTCAATTGGTGAATGCGGGCATTTTCAAGCAAACCCAATATTTAAGCTTTTACCTCTCGGTGCGCACCCAAGAGGTTACGGTAGAGCAAAACCAGTTGGCTTACCGCCGCGAGTTGGGCACCCTGCGCGCCCTAGCCGGCGTAGCCGATACGGCGCTGATTGCCCTCGAAGCCCCTGCCCCGCCCACGCACCGCCCGCTGGCCGGCCTATTAGCCCCCAGCCAGCGCCAATACACCCTCGACAGCCTGCGGTTTATGCTCGACCACCGCGCCATTGATGCCTACTACCGCCCTAGGCTGAGCGCCGTGCTCGATGCCGGCCTGCAGTCTTCTTCCTACCTGCCCATCGCGCTGACGCACAGCATAGGCTTTGGCGGTGGCCTGCAATTGTCAGTGCCCATTTTCGACGGGCACCAGCGCCAGCTGCAGTACCAGCGCATCGAGCTGAGCGAGCAGAGCCGGCGCGGCTACCGGCAATTTCTCACGGTGCAGCGGCGGCAGCAGTACGAGCAGCTGGAGGGCCTGATAAAGGCATCGGACGCCCTGCTGGCCCGCATCCGTGAGCAGGTGCGGGTGGCCGAAGCACTGGTGGGCGCTGCCCGCCAGCAGTTGGAAACCGGCGATGTGGCCATCCTCGATTACCTCAACCTCGTGACCAGCTACCGCACCTTGCAGTTTAGCCTTACCCAGGCGGAAACTGACCGGCTGCGGAGCCGTTTTGCGTTGGATTATCTGGCCGAGCAGTAGCGTGGCCTACGGGGGTTCGCACCTGGGCCTTTCCACCGCTTCTTTTACCCGCAGACTTGCCTGGTCCGCGCCCCAACGGTACCACTGCGCTACTGCCTTTTATTGATTTTATGACCATTTCCCGCCTGCTTGTTCTTCTGCTCCTGCCCGGCCTCGCGGCTTGCGGCTCCAAAAACCCCGCCGCTGCCGCCGATGCCCCCGCGGGCGACGAACCAGCCGTGAAGCCCCGCGCTCGTGTTACGGTTGGCTTGATTCACAACGACATGCTTACCGATGTACTAAGGCTGAGTGCCGTATCGGCCTTTCCGGCCAAGGATGCGCTACGGGCCACCACCACCGGCTACGTGCTGCCGCCTACGCCCGTGGTGGGCCAGCAAGTGCAGGCCGGCCAAACGGTGTTTACCATCCAAACCAAGGAATCGAAGGTGCTGCACCTCGACCGGCTGACCGGCGACCCCCGACTGAAGTTCAGTGGCATTATTCAGATAAAAACCGGCCGCAACGGCGTGCTGGCTACGGTAGACAAGCTGGCCGGCGATTACGTGCAAGACGGTGAGCAGCTGGGCCTCACCTACGACAGAAACCGCTTCGGCTTTATTCTGGATGTGCCCGTGACGCAGCTGCGCTATGTACACACCGGCCAGACCTGCCGCATTCTGCTGCCCGATGGGCGCGTGCTGGACGGCCGCGTGGCCGAAGTACTGGCCACGGCCGATGTCAGTATCCAGACCCAACGCTACACCATCCGGCCCACCGGCTCCGTACCCCAGCTGCCCGAGAACCTTGCCGTGCAGGTTGAGATTGATCGAACTGCGCCCCGCCGGGCCCGCACCTTGCCCCGCGGGGCCGTGCTCACCGACGAAACCCAAACCAAGTTCTGGGTGATGCGCCTGCTGAACGACTCCACCGCCGTAAAGGTACCGGTGACCGTAGGGTCGCAGGATAAGGAACAGGTCGAAATCAAGGCCCCGACCTTTTCGGCGAAAGACCGGGTTCTGCTAAGCGGAAACTTCGGGTTGGATGATACGGCTGCCGTGAAAGTGATCCGCCAGTAAAGCAGGCTGCTGACTTTCTGCTATTGGTCATTGGCTTTATTCATTCCTTTCAGTAGCTAGTTGCTATTCGCTAACCGCCAACAATGCGCACTTCCTTTTTTCAAGCTTATAAGGCCCCCATTGCGGTGCTCCTGGCCCTGGCCCTGGCCCTGGGCACGGTGGCCTACCGGCGCATCAACGTGGCGCTGTTTCCGGAAGTGACCTTCCCGAAGGTGAAGGTGATTGCCGAGAATGGCCTGGAACCCGTCGACCGCATGATGGTGACCGTGACCAAGCCCATGGAAGATGCCATGAAACGCGTGCCGGGACTGAAATTACTGCGTTCGACGACCAGCCGGGGCAGCTGCGAAATCTCGGCTTTTCTGGATTGGAACGCCAACGTGGCCGCCAGCCAGACCCTGATTGAGTCGCGTCTGAACCAGATTCGGGCCGAACTGCCGCCTACTGTCCAAATTTCGGTCGAGCGCATGAACCCGGCTATTCTGCCGGTAATGGGCTACACGCTGGAAGCGCCGGGCAAGTCGGCCCTGGAGCTGCGGAAGCTGGCTTTGTATACCATCAAGCCGTTTCTCTCGCAGGTTGATGGGGTGTCGTCGGTCCAGATTCAGGGCGGGCGCACAAAGGAATACCAGGTCCAGCTGCTGCCCGACCAGATGGCCGCCCTAGCCCTTGGGCCAGATGATATCTCCAAGGCCCTGACCGCCACGAATTTCGTGCAGAGCAATGGCTACCTGAGCGACTACCGCCGCCTCTACCTGACCGTTACCGACGCCACCATTCTCCAAAAAGAGGACCTCGAGAACATCGTGCTGCGCAACGACAAGCGCCGCATTGTGCGCCTGTCCGACGTGGCCACCGTGGCCCTGGGCGAGCAACAGGAGTACATCCGCATCAACGCCAACGGCAACGATGCGGTGCTCGTGTCCATCCTGCGCCAGCCCGATGCGAACGTGGTGCTGGTCTCGGACGGCGTGCGGGCCAAGGTGGCCACGCTGCAAGCGGGCCTGCCGCGCGGCGTGAAAATGGCCCCCTACTACGACCAGGCCGATTTCGTGGCTGAAGTAGTGAAGTCGGTGCAGGACGCACTGTGGATAGGCCTGGCGCTGGCGCTGGTGGTCACGGCTCTGTTTCTGCGCTCGGTTAAGGCGACCCTCACCATCCTGGGGGCTATTCCGGTGGCCCTGGCCCTCACCATTGCGGTGCTGTACTTCGTACTCGGCTACTCGTTCAACATCATGACCCTGGGGGCCATTGCCGCCGCCATCGGCCTGATGATTGACGACGCCGTGGTGATGGTGGAGCAGCTGCACCGCGTGCGCGAAGACCACCCCGACGAGTCGGCCGGTGAAGTGGTGCGCCGCTCCGTGAGCCACCTGCTGCCCGCGCTCATTGGGTCGAGCTTGAGCACGATTGTGATTTTCTTGCCCTTCGCCCTACTGGGCGGCGTGGCAGGAGCCTACTTCAAGGTGCTGGCTACCACGATGGTCGTGGCGCTGCTGTGCTCATTTTTCGTGGCCTGGTTGGGGTTACCAGTCATTTATCTGCTACTGAGCCGGAAGCGAAAAGGCGAAAAAGGCGAAGCCCCGGATGACATTGATGCTGACAATGCAACTTTTCAAGTAGGTCCGGCGGGCGGAGCCGCGGTGGTGCCCAAGGTCGACTCCAACCACCACGAGATTCCGTGGGTGAAGGCAGTTATCCGGCACCCGGCATACAGCGTGGTGGGTATTATTTTGCTGGTAGGCTCGATGATCTTCATTATCCCCCGGCTGGCTACGGGCTTCCTGCCCGACATGGACGAGGGCGCTATCGTACTCGACTACAACTCGCCCCCCGGCACCAGCATCGAGGAGACCGACCACATGCTGCGCCAGGCCGAAAAGCTGATTGTGAAGGTGCCGGAGGTGGCCAGCTACTCCCGCCGCACCGGAACACAGATGGGCTTTTTCATCACCGAGCCCAACCGCGGCGACTACCTCATCCGCCTCAGAACCGACCGCAAGCGCACCACCGAGGAAGTTATTGCCGACATCCGCCAGCGCATTGCCTCCACCCAGCCGGCGCTTAAAATTGACTTTGGCCAGGTTATCGGCGACATGCTCGGCGACCTGATGAGCACGGTGCAACCCATCGAAATCAAAGTATTCGGGCCCGATGCCACCAAGCGCTACGCCTTAGCCAACCAAGTGACGGGGGTAGTGGAAAAAGTGGCCGGCACGGCCGACGTATTCAATGGCATCGTGCGCATGGGCCCCAGTGTGGACGTGCGGCCCGACCCGCGCCGCCTGGCCCTGTACGGGCTCACAGCCACCGATTTTCAGACCCAGCTGCAAACCCAGCTGGTGGGCACCACGGCCGGCAATGTACTCGAGGGCGAGCAGCTGCTCAACATCCGGCTGCGCTATCCCAACGCCGCCCAGGCCACCCTGGCCCAGATGCGCGGCGAGCCCGTGTTTCTGCCCAACGGCCAGCGCCGCCGCGTCGAAGAGTTGGCCACGGTGAGCGTGACGGCCGGCGATGCCGAGCTGGAACGCGAAAACCTGCAGGCCATGACTGCCGTCACGGCCCGCCTCGACAACCGCGACCTGGGCAGCGCCATGGCCGAAATTAAGCAGAAGCTGGAAGCGCAGGTGCCGCTGCCGCCCGGCTACTTCATCCAGTACGGGGGCTCGTACGCCGAGCAGCAGCAGTCGTTCCAGGAGCTGCTCACGATTTTGGGCACGGCCTGCCTGCTGGTGTTCGCCGTGGGCCTGTTCCTGTTCAAGGACCTGAAGGCGGCGGGGCTGATTCTGCTGGTGGCCGTGCTGGGGCCCGCCGGGGGCAGTCTGGCACTGTTCCTCACCCACACGCCGCTCAACGTGGGCTCCTACACCGGCCTCATCATGGTGGTGGGCATCATCGGCGAAAACGCCATTTTCACCTTCCAGCAGTTCAACGAAGCCCGGGCCGAGGCCCCCGTGGAGCAGGCCATCGGCTACGCCATTGCCGCCCGCCTGCGTCCCAAGCTGATGACGGCCCTGTCGGCCATCGCGGCGCTGCTGCCGCTGGCGCTGGGCATCGGGGCCGGGGCCCAACTGCACCAGCCGCTGGCCATCGCCGTGATTGGGGGCTTGCTGCTGGCCCTGCCCCTGCTGCTAGTGGTGCTGCCGAGCCTGCTGCGTCTGTCGTATAGCGAGAAGGTCAAGCCAACGCTTAGCCCGGCCTGAAGGATTAACCACAACGAGCGACTCTCTCAATTAACAAACAAGTCCCGCCCCAGCAATGCCGGGGCGGGACTTGTTTCAATCCGACCAAATGCAACCGGGCCGCTACTCCACCACCACTACCCGGAAGGTGTTGGGTACAATGCTCAGCCGGGGCCGGGGCACGTCCGCTGTGGGGGCCGGGGCGGGGCCATACTCGGCCGTGGGCAGGTAGATGCGGTGGGTGGCTTCGTCGAGGGCGCAGGTGCGGGCCCCGCGGGTGGTATCCAGGGTCTGGGCCACGCGAAAAGTATTGGGGCCGTCCTCCTTCACCACCGTGATGGTGCCGCTGCCGTTGGAGCTGATGGCCACCTGCCGGCCCTCGTCGAACACCACGCCGTCAACGCCGCTGCCGATGGGCACGGCGGCCACCCGCTGTCCGGTATCCGCGTCGAGCACCACCATTTGCTGGTTGCTGCACACGCTGAATAGGCGGCGGTGGGCCCGGTCGATGGCCAAGCCGCTGGACCCTTCCCCGGGGCTCACAGGCCAGCGGTGCTGCACTTTCAGGGTCTTGGCGTTGAAGGCCGCGATTTCGCTTTTGTCTTCGAGATTGACGAAAATCGTGCCTTTGCCGTCGCTCACGGCCGCTTCCGGGGCACCACCCAGCTCGGCGGTACCCAAGGCTGCGCCGGTTGCCGCGTCGAGCACGGTGGCCGTGGTTCCGCCGTTGTTGAAGGCGAACACCCGATTCGAAAACGCGTCGTAGAGCAACGCATCGGGCCTGGCACCAGCGGGCACGGTGGCCGTCACCTGCAAAGTTTTAGGGTCGAACACCGCCACCGTGTTGGTCTGGCCGCAGCTGATGAAGCCGTGCCCCTGCGCCACCACAATGCCATGTACGCCCGCCGTGTTCGGGATGACGCCGACTTTGTGGCCGGTGGCCAGGTCTAGCACGTCTACCTGGGTGGCGTGGGAGGCGTAAACGCGTCCGCTGGCGTGGTCGGCGAGAATGTAGTCCCAGCCGCCTTCGCCGCCCACCGGCCAGATAGCGGCCACGCGGTAGTCCGAGTCCGGGGCAGCACCGGTTTTAGGGGCGGATTGAGCCTCGGCCGCGCAGGAGGCCCCCAGAAGTAAGGGCAGGAGTAGACGATTCATGGTTTTTAGTGCTTAGTACTTAGTTGTTGGTGCTTGATGCCTTGTTGTCATTGCGAGCGTAGCGCGGCAATCTTTCCTTCCGTTTGCATCCTCAACGAAACAAAGGAAAGGAAGGATTGCCGCCGCTTGATGCGCGGAATGTCGTCCCTCCTCGCAAGGACAACGGCCTCCAACAACCGGGCACCATTTCGGCCGCCAGGTCAAGCACAAGCCCAGCGTGTTGCCATAGCTGGCGCCAGGCCGATGTCGCGCCCGATGGACTTGCGGCCCCAGCGGTTGGGGTGGGTAAGGTAGGCTAAGTGTGCCGACAAGATGCCGAAGCCCGCGCCGGCCACCACGTCGCTCTGCCAGTACTTTTCGTTGATCATGCGCAGGGCGGCCACGCTGGTGACGGTGGCGTGGGCCCCAACGCCGTAGAGCCGGCTCTTGTCGCGGAACTCGGTGTGCCCGATGCTGGCGGCCAGAAACACCTGCACCGTGTGCCCCGACGGAAACGAGAGGTTGTCGGAATGATCAGACCGCTCCTCGTGGCTGATGAGCTTCACAGCGTAGGCGCTGGCCAGCATGATGGCTTCGCTTTTGGCTATGATCAACAAGAGGTTAACCTAGTCGTTGTGCGATTCAACGCCGACCAGGGCCACGGCCCTAGCTCCAGGTAGGGCGCGGAAATCAGGTAGTCGGCGAGCCGGTTGTTCGACGCGGGAAAGAGCCGGTAGAGGTCGCGGTCGGCTTCTTGGTTGGTGTAAAAACCGCCGCCGTTGGAAGTATGGGCGCCGAACTCAGCAGCACCGCCGGCACGATGCTGGCCCGGAACAGCTTGCTTTTGAAAAATGGTCGCTTAGCGACTAGCGGCACCCCGGCGGGGTTTTCGTACTAGTGGGTGGTGTCGGCCGCGACGGGTAGGCCCCCCGGGTTCAGCACCGGGGCCTGGGCCCCGGCAATCAGCACAAGCGAAACCGCCCAGGTGGCCGGCGCGGCGCACGCCGCCAAGAGAGGCCGAGAAAAACGCCTTCATCTGCATTCAAAAAACTAAGGGCGGCCGTCGAATCTGTTAAAAATCTTTGGTAAGCGCCGGCGTTAGGGCCGTTTGTAGAGCACGCCGCCTTTCATCACCAGCTGCACTTGTCGCAGCGCTTCCACATGTTGCGTGGGGTCGCCGGCCACGGCCACCAGGTCGGCGAGCAGGCCGGGGGCCACGCGGCCCCGGTCAGCGAGGTGGAACACTTGGGCGTTGCCCGCCGTGGCGGCGCGCAGCACCAGCAACGGGGCCAGGCCGCAGTCCTGCACCAACTGCTCTAGCTCGCGGGCGTTGTCGCCGTGCGGAAATACGCCCACGTCGCCGCCCACGACCAGCGTCACGCCGGCCTGCATGGCAGCCTGCACGGCGCGGCGCTTGCTGAGCACCGGCTCGGGGGCGGGGCCCTGGCCCTTTTTCCAGCCTCGGTATTGCGCGATGGCGTCGGTGGCGGCCATGGTCGGGCACAGGGCCACGCCGCGCTGCTTCATCAGGCGGTACACCTCGGGCGTGCCGCCGTCGCCGTGCTCGATGGTTTCGACGCCGGCCAGAGTGGCGCGGCGCATGCCCTCGGCCGTGCTGGCGTGGGCCACCACGCCGCGGCCGGACGAGCGGGCCGTTTGCACAATCAGCGCCAGCTCGTCCTGCGAAAACGTGGGCTGGGCCGTGCCGCCGGGGCCCCAGCGGTAGTCGGCGTACACCTTCACCACGTCGGCCCCGCGACCGATCTGCTCGCGCACGGCCCGGACGATGCCGTCCACGCCGTCGGCTTCCTGGGCCCCCTGGGGCAGGTCGTCCACGGCCGCCATCCGGGGGCCGTAGCTGCCGGTGGCCACCAGGGCGCGGGTGGCCACCAGCAGCCGCGGGCCGGGGATGATGCCCTGGTCAATGGCTTGTTTCAGCCCCACATCGGCGTAGCCGGCGCCCTCGGTCCCCAAATCGCGGGCGGTGGTGAAGCCGGCCAGCAGCGTGCGCTGGGCGTGCACCGTGGCGCGGGCCACGCGCAGGGCCAACGGCTCTTTCAGCACCTGGTCGTCCCACGGGGTTTCGTTGTAAGGGTGCAGCAGCAAGTGCGAATGCCCCTCGATAAGGCCCGGCAGCAGCGTGAGGCCGGGCAGCTCCAGCATTTGGGCCCCGGCCGGCGCAACCACCTGGGCGGCGGGGCCAGCCGCCACGATCTTGCTGCCTTCCACCAGCACGACCCAGCCGGAGTGCAGGTCCTGGCCGTCAAATACGGCCGCGGGCCGCAGCAGGATGATGGTGGCCGGCGCGAGGGTTTGAGCACGGCTGGCCAGCGGCAGCAGGCCCAGCCAGCAGTAACACAGCAGCTTTAAGGTCTTCATCGTAATCAGGTTAAATTTTGGGGCCCTGCAGCTGTAGCGCGGGCTTTGTAGTCCGTGTCACTTGCTTTATCCTCTCGATAATCGGGCAACAACACGGACTACGAAGTCCGCGCTACAGTTGCCCTGGGTGATAAGTGCGGGCGACGTGCTGCTGCACGTCTTCGGGGTAAAACCATACGTCCTTGAACTTGCCTTCGCAGTAGAGCAGGGCTTGATCAGTGAAGTGCGGGGCCCCGGGGCGGCTGTCCTGGCCCCCGGTTATCACCGAGCGGGCCCGCACGCGGGGCCCAAACTCCACCACCGCAACGAAGCTGTTGCCCACGTCGCCGTAGCGCTTCTTGGTGCCGGGGTAAGTATGGGCCCCGTACGCGGCCAGCGAGCCCCAGGCCGCCGACGTGAAGGCCACCGGCAGGCTGGGCTGCTGGTCGTCAAAGGTTTCGTCGATGCGGCCGGTCAGGCGCTGGTAGCGGTTGGCTTCGCCCCACGGCGTTTGCCAGCGGCCAAAGTCGCGGGTCAGCTCGGCCATCGTTTCGGCCAGGGCTGTCACCTTTTCCTCGGGCGTGGTGTGGGCGATAATGAAGGCCGTGAAGCCGATGTAGTCGGGGCGGGCGTCGGCGGGCAGGCGGGGACGGGCAAGCCGGTACAGCCGCTCGGCCCAGTAAGTGGCCAGCGTCTGGGCCACCGAAGCGGTGCTGTAGTTTAAGTCCCACTTGCGCAGCACGCCGATGGCCTCCCCCATCCCGTTGGGGGCCGTGCCGCCGGGCGCGTCGACAATGGACTGGTAGTCGCTGAACAGGGCCGGCAGTAACTCCTCAAAACCGGTCAGATGCGGGTCGTTGGCGGCAGCGATGAGCGTGTCGAGGGTAAAGGTTTTGCGGCGGCGCAGCACCCGCACCGCATTAATACCCCGGTAGTTTTCCGCATCGGGGGCCATGTAGGCAGGGTATTTTTTGGGATCCGGGCTGCTGCCGGGGCCCGCCACGGTGAAGGGCGTCGAGTTGCAGTTTTGGATGAAGCCGCTGGCGGGGTTGCGCACCTGCACCAGGTCATCCACCGGGTGCAGGCCCCGCCACTCGGTGCGGGCGGTGCTGCCGTCCACGGGCCGGCTCCAATCGTAGCCCGCCGGGCGGCGGGGCATGAAGTTGCCGTGCCAGTAGGCAATGGTGCCCTTGGCATCGGCAAACACGGTGTTGTTGGAGGCGTTACCGTTCAGCCGCATCACTTCGCGGAAGCTGGCGTAATCGACAGCCTTAGTGCGCAAATACGACTGCTCCAGGGCTTGGAGCGGCGCATCCATCATCTTCACCGTCACCCATTTGCCATCGTCTTGCTTGCCCACCACGGGGCCATGGGGCGTGTAGTACACGGTGAACTTGCGGCGCAGCAGCTGCCCGTCCTTCAGGTAAGCCAGCGTTACCGTGCCGGTGCGCACGGGCAGCAGCTTGCCATCGTAGCGGTAGTAGTATTTGCCGTCCTTGGCCGTCACTGTTTCCAGGTATTCGTCCATCGAGTCGGCGCTGCTGGAGGTGTGCATCCAGCCGCACTTGGCGTTAAATCCCTGATAGATAAAAAATTGCCCCCACGTCACGGCCCCGTAGGCGTTGAGGCCGGCGGCGCTGGTCATCTGCACCTCCGAGCGGAAGTAGAACGAGGTGTGCGGGTTAATCAGCAGCAGCGCGTGGCCCGACGCGCTGCGGGCCGGCGCGATAGCGAAGCCGTTCGAACCCACCGGCTCTCGGTCGGGCTGCGCCACATCGACCGGGGGCCGCTGCCACGATGTCGGCTTTTGCTGCCCATAAAACGCCTTGATGCGGTCGGCCGGCACCACGCTCACGTTGCCCCCGATGCTGCCCTCGCTGAACAGCAGCGGCATCCAGGGCTGGAAGCGCCGGATGCGCCGCGGGTGCACGTCGGGGTGCGTGGCCAGGTAGTAGTTGGTGCCGTCGGCAAAGGCGTTGAGCAGGCTTTTCATCCAGACCGGGCTGCGGCCGTACACCACCACGGCCCGCGTCGAATCCATGAACAGCCGAGCGCGCAGGTCTTCGTACAGCGACGCTTCGCCGTCCACCTCGGCCCGGCGGCCCAGGGCCGTGAGGTAGTTGTCCTCCACCCGCGCAAAATCTTCCTCGCACTGCGTGTACAGTACCCCAAACACCGCATCGGCGTCGGTTTTCCCGTTGATGTGGGGCACGCCCCAGGTGTCGCGCGTCACCGTTACCTGCCGGGCCTGCTGCTTCCAGCGGGCCATTTCGGCCGGGGTGAACTTCTGCGCCCGGGCCTGCCCCAGGGCCCCCATGGCTAGAAGAAGAGTAAGAATTTTTCGCATAAGATGCTGGCGGTTATGGTTGGTGCGCTGTAGCGTGGACTCCGTAGTCCGCGTTACTGCCCGATTATCGTAGAACAGTTGCCGGTAAAACGAAGCGAAAGCTGCGGACTACAAAGCCCGCGCTACAGCGTACTGCATCACAAAGAAAGGCCGCCCGTAGCAATACAGGCGGCCTTTTCAAGAAGCGCAGCGGCCGTGGGGCTCTAACCGCGCCGGTTAGCCGCGTTCAGGTCATCGAAAGCGTGCTTGAGGCGGGTGACGAAGGTTTTTTCGCCTTCGCGCAACCACACGCGGGGGTCGTAATATTTTTTGTTGGGCGAATCCGGGCCGTTGGGGTTACCGATCTGGCCCTGCAAATACGCCTCGTTTTTCACGTAGTAGTCCTTGATGCCTTCCCACAGGGCCCACTGCAAGTCGGTGTCGATATTCATCTTGATGGCCCCGTAGCTGATGGCCTCGCGGATTTCCGCCTGGCTCGACCCCGAGCCGCCGTGGAACACGAAATCGATGGGCAGCGCCGCCTCGATGCCGTGCTTCTTGCGCAAGTATTCCTGCGAGTTGTGCAGGATCTTTGGCTCCAACTTCACGTTGCCGGGCTTGTACACGCCGTGTACGTTGCCAAAGGCCGCCGCGATGGTGAAGCGCGGACTGATTTTGCTCAACTCTTCGTAGGCGTAGGCCACCTCCGAGGGCTGGGTGTAGAGCTTGCTCGAATCGACGTCGGTGTTATCAATACCGTCTTCTTCGCCGCCGGTCACGCCCAGCTCGATTTCGAGCGTCATCCCCATTTTGGCCATGCGGGCCAGGTATTTCTTACAAATTTCAATATTCTCCTCAATCGGCTCCTCCGACAAGTCGAGCATGTGCGAGCTGTAGAGCGGCTGGCCGTGCTGCGCGAAGTGCTTCTCGCCGGCGTCGAGCAGGCCGTCAATCCAGGGCAATAATTTCTTGGCGGCGTGGTCTGTGTGCAGCACCACCGGCACGTCGTAGAGCGCGGCCATGGCGTGCACGTGCTGGGCCCCCGAAATGCCCCCGGCGATGCTGGCCTGCTGCTTATCATTGGGTACCGCCTTACCGGCAAAAAACTGGGCCCCACCGTTCGAAAACTGGATGATGACGGGCGAGTTCAGGTCGCGGGCCGCTTCGAGTACGCCGTTCACGGTGTCGGTGCCGGTCACGTTCACGGCGGGCAGGGCGAAACCCTGGGCCTTGGCCCGTTGGAAAAGCTGTTGGACTTCGTCGCCGTGCAGCACGCCGGCGCGCAGGCGGTCGGAGGAAGGAGTTAACATGAGTATTGGACTGAACTGAATGAGGCGGCAATTTAGAGGCGGCGGCGTTTTCGCAAGGCGCCCCGTGGTTTTATTCTACAACGACCAGTAAATTTAAACCACCTTTTAGCCAATAAAATTAGCTAAAATTTCCACCTCACTCACGGCTTAATCAACGAAAAATCAGCCAGTATTATACCATCAGGTTTGAAGATTGAAAATGTACCGATGCTCAATTAACTAAATTCATTAGCTTACTTGCCTTCGCCTTCCAAGCCCCGGTTAACCCTCCTTCTCCTATCTGGCCCCCGTGCGCCTGCACCTCTACCTCGAAGCCCGTACCGCGGTACCGTTTGACTACCTCCCGGCCCTAAAAAATGCGTTTCACCGCTGGGCCGGCCATAACGAGGCCCTGCACGACGGCCTTTCGTTGTACTCCTACGGCTGGCTGCGCGGCGGCCGGGCCGGGCGCGGCGGCATCCGCTTCGCCGAAGGCGCCCACTGGTTCATCAGCGGCCCCGACGCGGCCCTGATGCACTCGCTGGTGAGCGGCGCGTTCCGGGCCCCCGAGCTGGACCTGGGGCTCACGGTGTGCGAAATAACTATGCAGGCCGCGCCGGAGTTCGCCGCCGGCGAGCAGCCGTTCTGCGTGGCCAGTCCGGTGTTCATCAAGCACGAGCTGCCCGGCTTCGACCGCCCCGCCGACCACCTCCTCCCCGGCCATGAGTTAGCCGACGAGCTGCTCACCGCCACCCTGCGCCATAAGCTCCGCCGGGCCGGCCTGGATGACACCGGGACCGCCATGCGCTTCGACCCGGCGTTCATCGCCACCGCCAAGAGCAAGCTCTTCCGCTACAAGCAGGTGCAATGCCTCGGCAGCATCTGCCCGGTGCTGATCAGCGGCACCGCCGAGCAGATTCAGCTCGCCTGGGAAGTCGGCGTAGGTCACTCCACAGGGATTGGGTGCGGGGCCTTGGTATAAGGGCACGAAAAAAGCCGCTCGTGGGACAGCGGCTGGCATTAGTATTCAAACCCATCTTTTGTACTTCTCCGGGGTCATCCGCTATTCCACCGGGCGGCGCTTCTTCGCATCATTCAATTTTTCCTCCTCCGAGGCTGGACCGTAGCCGGAGGCAGGCTCGACCATACCTGAAGCATGGTTGCAGTTGCCCAGATTTCTTGTTTTCGTTTTATTTCGGCGCAGTTGGCGCATGGTCAACCAGTATGACTTTACCCAGCCATCCCGTTTACTCCACCGCCTCTCTTTCTAACCCCTCCTTCGCAAAGATAACGTGCTTTGCCTCAACTCTTCTGCTTTTCACTCGTGCCAACCCGCCACTACTCCAGCCTGCGCTGCTTGTCCGCCTCAACCATGCGTCGAATAGCTTCCTCCCGGCTGATGGGTAGCCCGGCATCTTCAAGTAGCTCGCGCCAAACTTCGGCTGGGTCGCGCTCCTCAAATGGGTTGCGGAAGCTGACCGACGCACCAGTGCCGGGCAAATTCGGCTTCGGTGACAAGTCGGCCATAAAGCTGGGTTTACTTGCTGCAACCAGCCTGCTCCCAGATGCGCCGCATCATTTCCTCCCAGCTGACCACCCGGCCCGGCTGAGCACGCAACCTTCGCCAGGCATCTTCCACTCCCGGCCCCTGAAAGGAGTTACGTAAGCTAGGCGCGGCAAAGGTAGTAGCGGAATTCGGCGGGTTTGACGGCGACTTGGACTCCGAGAGCTGCGGGTTTTCCGGTGTCGTCGTTATATCTCAAAGCCAGGAGAATAAAACGCCCCTTGTCAGTGAAGCCCAACAACTGCCACACGTCTGGAAAATCTACTTCTGGCTCAACAGTCACAACCGGAGCGGCACACGTGGCCCGCACTTGCGCTATGGTCATGCCCAGGCGCTACCAGTCCACGGCGCTGAGCTGGCTCACATCGAGGCCAAAATCGAGGTTGAGGTCGTCCATTGAAAATAAAATTTAGTGACAAAGCGATGCAAGTAGTTACCTAAACCGGCCCCTTCGGCTACCTCAAGCCGTGGACGGCGGTGCGCGATGGCGAGACCTATTCCCAGCAGTTTCTTACGCCCTCCGTTATCGAGGGGATGCGGCAGAAGCTGGGCGTATCGACCATTCTGCGGCATAAGCTCACCTACACGGGCTTGAGTATGCAGCAGGAGCAAACCCAACCGCGCGGGTGGACGCACGAAAAGAAAAAGGGCATTATGAGCCGGCCCCGCGCCATTCTGGTGCGCGGGGTGCTGCTGGCCCCGGAGCTGCATTTGGTTTTCACGATGGAACAGGAGGCGACGGCGGCAGCCAGCCGGCACCTGTGCCTGTGCCGCAACGAGGACATTGTATTGCCGGTGGCACAACTGAGCCTGAACGAAGCCGAATTTGATGCCCTCCCGGGTTTTGAGCTACGGCCGACGGCAGCCACCGAACCGGGCGCGTTTCTGGTGGGCTTCAACCGCTTTGCCAACGGGGCCGCCATGCACGACCGGCTGGAAATGGTGGGCAACCCCATTCGCCCGGTGGGACTGCTGCAATGAGTGCCACCCCAGAACTGCTGGCCAAGAGCGCCAGCCACGGCGGCGAGTTGAGCTTGCTGGCCCGCACCCAACACGTAGTGGCGGCGGCCGGAGCCGCGGCCCTCGCCGTACTAGATGCGCTGGAGGTGGCGACGCGGCCCGTCAGCCGGGCGGAGGCCACGGAAGCATTGCAATTTGCGGTGGCGCACTGCGCCGGCAAGCGTAAAAACTGGTCGCCGTGGCAGAGCCTGTTGCAGGTGGCCGACCACTTTGCTTCGGCCCACTGGAGCCATGGTGGCAACGGCAGCCAAGACGCTTCAATCGTACCGGGTGGAATTGAAATGCCAAAAGCTATATCTGAAGCCACAAGACCACGGGCAACTCTTGCCGCGCAACGAAAAAGGTACTTGTTTTGGGCCCATTCTTACCAAAACACCTTACCTTTTCGGCCCAATTCCCACCCTCTCGCTGCTTCATGGATACTCAAACCCACTACCGCGCCTGCAACCTGTGCGAAGCCATTTGTGGCCTCGAAATAAAACACCAGAACGGACGCGTACTCAGCATCGCTGGCGACCGTCACGACCCGTTCAGTCGGGGCCATATCTGCCCGAAAGCCGTTGGTCTGCAAGACATTTACGAGGACTCTGACCGCCTGCGCCGGCCCCTGAAGCGTACCGCCAGCGGCTGGGAGGAAATCGGCTGGAAGCAGGCCCTCGACGAAGTGGCCGCCCGCCTGCGAGACGTGCGCGCCCGGCACGGACCCCACGCCACGGCCTGGTACGCCGGCAACCCGAGCGTGCACAACTCGGGCACCCAACTGGCGGCCCCGGGCTTTTTGCGGGCCCTGGGCTCGCGCAGCTTGTTTTCGGCCTCGTCGGTCGATCAGCTGCCGCACCACTTCGCGGCGTGGCAGCTGTTTGGGCACCCGCTGCTGCTGCCCGTGCCCGACCTCGACCGCACCGACTACTGGCTGATTTTGGGCGGCAATCCGGTGGTATCTAACGGCAGCCTGATGACGGCCCCCGACGTGGCCACCCGCCTCAAGGCCATCCAGGCGCGGGGCGGCAAGGTGGTGGTCGTGGATCCGCGCCGCACCGAAACCGCCGCCCGCGCCGACGCCCACCACTACATCCGGCCCGGCACCGACGTGTTTCTGCTGCTGGCGATGACGCAGGTATTGTTCGCCGAAAACCTGGTCCGCCTGGGCCACCTAGCCGGTTTCACCGACGGCCTGGGGGCCCTGGAAGCGGCCGTGGCCGGGATCACGCCCGAGCGGGCGGCGGGCATTACGGGCGTGGAGCCGGCCGTTATCCGGGGGTTGGCGCGCGGGCTGGCCGCCGCCGGGCGGGGCGTATGCTACGGCCGGGTGGGCGTGTCGGTGCAGGAGTTCGGGGGCCTGTGCCTGTGGCTGGTGA
The DNA here is from genome assembly GCA_031428075.1 of Hymenobacter sp. Taxonomy (GTDB): domain Bacteria; phylum Bacteroidota; class Bacteroidia; order Cytophagales; family Hymenobacteraceae; genus Hymenobacter. The sequence continues at coordinate 28,415 of JANPOR010000074.1, forward strand.
GTGTGCTCAACATCCTCACCGGCCACCTCGACGCGCCGGGCGGGGCCATGTTCGCCACGCCGGCCCTCGACGTGCTGGGCAAGCCCCAGCCCTACGACCGCTACGACCGCTACCGCAGCCGGGTGCGGGGCGTGCCTGAGTTTATGGGTGAGCTGCCGGTGGCCTGCCTGGCCGAGGAAATCCTGACGCCGGGCCCCGGGCAGCTGCGGGCCCTGGTCACGAGCTGCGGCAATCCGGTGCTAAGCACGCCCAACGGCCGCCAGCTCGATAGGGCCCTGGACGGCTTGGAGTTCATGGTGTCCATTGATATCTACCTCAACGAAACCACGCGCCACGCCCACTACATCCTGCCGCCTGCCACGGGCTTGGAGACGGCGCACTACGACGTGTCGTTTC